>NZ_WHOC01000061.1:0-66845 GCF_013141785.1 Paenibacillus germinis | reverse complement strand
ATGCGAGAAGACTCTTCGTATTCTGGAATGATTCCGCTGAGGAGAAGCTTATTTCTTTCCAAAACCAAACGATTCGTTTGGGGGGCAATGAATTACGATGTGAGATTGTGGAATAAGCAGTTGGTAGTAGGGGGCAGCAAGGCTGCTCTGTGTTCAAGTCGGCACGGAACAACCCTGTTGTTTTCTTTTTAGATTGAAAGTGAAACGCTTACATTATTGAATTTATTAAGTATAAGGGAGCTCCATTAATGAAAATGTTATCGAGCGGAACATTCTTGTTTCGAATATTCCTATTCCTGTGTATCGAAAGCGGTTACATTGCTTGAATTATATAATAATGAAAGGGTGGATGCATAATGTATAAAAAGATAATGTCGGGGCTCATTTTATGTACTCTTCTAGTTTCGTTGTTACTCCCGCTACCGAAAGGATTTGCCACTGGAAGTACAGGCGTCCTTCAGTTCCAGGATAATTTCAGTACAGGGATGTCACTGTGGAATGGAATTAACGGGTCATGGGTCGTTGATAATGGCGCACTTCGCGTTACAACGTCCAGCTCGAACAATATTGAGATGAAAGGGGCGAATTCGGTTTGGCAGGATCAAATCGTTGATTTCAGGCTGAAAATCTTGGAAACGCCGGGAGGTGGATTTACAAGAGTATTTACGAGGTATATTAGCAATACCAGCAATTTGAGCTTGATGATCCGGCCTATCGGGTTAAGTTATACCATTAATGGGTCTAGCGAGGTGTCCCTTTCCGGCTATAAATTTACCGTTGGCAGTAACTACGACATCAAGATGAATATATCGGGAAGCACGGCAACCGTATATGCAAAAACTGAATCGGAAACCAATTATACGAGTGTAGGAACGATTACGGGTGTACCCGTTCAAAGCGGGAAGGTCAGATTTTCAACCTTCAACGATAAAGTGCAGATCGATAATGTAAGCGTTTCGAATTTGCGTGATTCGGCTTTTATGGCAAACGGAAACATATTGTCTTCTTTAAACGTGGGAAGTCAATCCAATTTGCAATTAATAAATGCGACTGGAAATTCGGTTATATGGACTTCTGGCGATGCGGCGAAGGCAACTGTTGATGGAAACGGTGTGGTTACCGGATTAAGCAGAGGACTAGTTACTATTACTGCCGCTACGGCAGACAATTTGTCGCAAGTGAAATTCGATATCTATGTAAAAGATCCGGTGGATTCCATAGGGGTATTGCAGTTCCTGGACGATTTCAGCAATGGCATGAATCTATGGAATCCTGTACAGGGGACTTGGATGGTTGATAATTCTCGCTTATCTTCGACAACAACCGCTTCCTCTCTGATTGAACTCAAAGGGGCGAATGCACAATGGAGAAATCAGACGATTTCGATGCGGTTTAATCGTGGAGACAATTTGGCCGGAAACTTCATTTCCATTAAGCTTAGATATGTGAGCGAATCCGATTACACACGGCTGCTGATCAGGGGGACCGGGTTAAGCTATATTAAAGCAGGCGGTACGGAGCAGTCTTTTTATTCCGCAGCATTTAATCAAGGGATAGATTACGATATCAAACTGGCTGCTTTGGACGATTCGGTTCAAGTATATGTAAAAAGCGCAGCGGATGCTGATTATACGTTTGCGGGAGCGATTTCCAACGTTGCGTATTCATTTGGCAAGGTGCAGTTGACTACTTACAATCTAAAGGCGACTATTGACGATATTAAAATTTGGAACCATGAAAGCTCGAAGTTAGTCATGGGCACCAAGCTGGCCGCTTACGCCAGAGGAAATAGCGCGCCTATTCCGATCACCAATAAAACTGGCAAAAATGTCGTATTGAGCTCAAGCAACCATGCTGTAGCAACAGTCGATCAAACTGGTGTTGTTACAGCCGTCGCAAAGGGGCAGGCTACTATTACCGCTGCAACGTATGACGGTTCTTATCAAGATAAGAGTGACGTTGTCGTCTATGTCCGGCCAACAGGCGTTTCCCTAAATAAGGCCAGTACTTCGCTATATGTTGGGGAATCCGAGGAACTTACAGCGACGATCGCTCCAACTGATGCCGATAACCCGTTTACCGTATGGTCAATCAGCGACCCATCCGTGGCAAGCTTGGTCGGCGGAGCAAGCAAGTCCAGAGCCATCAAAGCGTTGTCCGCCGGGACGACGACGGTTACTGTTACTACGGTAGACGGCGGATTTTCGGCCACAACCCAGGTTACGGTGAATCCTATACCGGGTCCAACCGTTTCATCGGCGGAATTCCAGATCGATACGACTCCGCATGCTTTGTCGCCCTATCTATTAGGGGTGCATAACGAACAAGTTTTAAAAATCGGCAGGGTGACCGACTTTCAACCTGCAAGCCATGATAATCTCGGCATGGAGCTCAAGCTGCAAAACGTGCGTGGTCCGGATGGAACAGGCGCCGATTTCTACATGTACAACGAAGGTACCCTTATTAATTCGAAGGATCCGCGTTATCAGCAATTTTACGGAAATAAAACGATCGGGGCTATTGAAAATGTAAGCTTAAAGCCGGGCTTCCCTGGGCTATCCCTTGCGAATTCGTACCATCTGGCCAATACTTTGGGTGTGCCGTACGTATATGACTTGAATGTCATCTCACAGTCGGTTGATGAAATTTTGACTCAAATTCGGGAGATGAAGCAGCTGACAACCCAGCCTATTTATGTGGAAATGGGCAATGAGCTATATTCAATTTTCTTTGATAAAGCGTTCCCATCGGTAAACGAGTACATTGCAAAATGCAAATTGATTTATCAGGGCATCAAAAACATCGACCCAACCATAAAAATTGGTATTGTCGCGGTCGCGAAAGACCTTGAAGACAGGATCGCGGCTGACCCCAATAATCAGCCAGATCCTAATGTCGACTGGGGAGCAACGCAAGGGGGGCGGGTTGCTGCTTGGAACCAGAGCCTGGCGCAAGACACCAGTTTCTACGATGCGATCATCGTCCATGTGTATTCCCCTATTCCGTATCTGAATGATTTGACGAACAGCAAGATGATGGACTATTTGTATACGTATAACCAAAGCGCATTGGAAGGGCTCATCATTCAAAAAAATCAATTCCCGGGCAAGGAAATGTGGGTAACGGAATGGTCCTCGCTTCCGACGGTCATTTTCGGAGAGACGGACTTGAACGAGAAGGCACGCAAACAGTTCATGAAGACACCAGGATTTGCGATCCACAGTATGGAACGGGTGCTGCAAATGATCGAGTCAGGCGCAGTGACGATTACCGACGTTCACGCGATGGTGGATACTCAGGGGTTTGGAATCGTGCAGCAAGCATCGAATGGCGATCTCGTCAAATTACCGAATTTTCATGTATTTAAAGCATTAGGTGATTTGCTTGACGCAAACAGCAGTTACTACAAGATTAATCTCGCACAGGGCAACGTTCAAAATGAAAAGCTTCGCTTTATAGCAACGAATGTATATTATAATGTCGCGGATGTTGGCGCGTGGGGATTCGGCGATGCAAGCGGCATTAAGAAGGTCGTATTTGCCAACCGCACGATGAACCCGGTTAACGTATCCGTACCAGGAGCGGCTCTCAAGACGAATTGGATATACGGGGGAGAAAATCCTTTGCCGGATTACCTCACCAATCCAAATGCGAGCTGGCTGGACGCTCCTCAGGTCAATCCGTTGCCAGAGACACCTGTCTCAAGTTTTGCCGGACAGATCCAATTGAAGCCTTATTCGATGACAATCGTGGACATTGCAGACATGACAGTGCCGACTGCATCGGTCGCATATAGCAGCACAACACCGACCAATGATATTGTAGTAGCGTCCATTACGCCAAGCGAACATGTAACGATCACGAACAACGGGGGGGCAAACAGCTACTCGTTCATCATGAACGGCAGCTTTACTTTTGAATTTGTTGATGATGCAGGCAATCAAGGTACTGCGACCGCAACCGTAAACAACATGATTACGAAAAGCAAAGGAGTGCCGGGAAAACCTGATCTGTCTAATGACAATGGGTATGATACCGGCATTCAGGACGGCAATTACAGGGTGAAAATGGATATGTGGTGGGGAGATAACGGTAGAATCTATAAGCTGTATGAAAATGATGTGCTCATCGATACCCAAATTCTTGTGGATAATTCACCGAGTGCCCAATCTACCGTAACGTCTGTTACCTACAAGATGAATGGGACCTACCGCTACTACGCTGAACTCACCAATACTTTTGGCACAACGAGAAGTGACATTATGACCGTTATCGTTACTCAGGCAACACCGGCTAAACCGGTCCTTTCCAATGACAACTGGGATGGTGACGGCAACTTCAAAGCCACCATGAACATGTGGTGGGGTACGAATGGAACAACGTATCATTTATATGAAAACGGCGTTCTAATCGATACGCAAACACTTTTGGATAAAACACCCAATGCTCAATCAGCAGTAACGACCGTAGCAAATAGAGCAATAGGCACCTATGAGTATCGCGCGGAGCTCGTCAACTATGCAGGAGCCGTATCCAGCGATAAGATGATTGTAAAAGTAACTAAGTAATACTCATCTTCGAATGACCTCAGACCCCAACAGTAAGTGAATGTTGGCAGAGTCAGTTCTCTGTTTCCGACAGCTCTTGGCTAAACGAAATAAACTCACGCATAGCGTAAGAGACGTAATGATCCTTAGGCCAAATAATGACTAAATTCCAGGGAATAGAAGGCTCTGTTAAAGGTAACGTAAGTACTTCGGGACAAGTGATTTTACTGCAAATCGTCTCGGGTATGATGGAAATGCCTGCATTCGAAGCAACCATTTCAGCCAAAAGGTCCCATTGCGAGCTTTCGTAGACAACGGAAGGATCGAATCCAACGGATCGACAGGCATGAATGACATGGTTTCGAACGGCATAGCCGCTAGGAAACAGGATAAAGGGTTCATTTCTAAGCTGCAGGAGTGATACACTAGGTTGCTCAGCTAGCGGATGAGAACGATGGATGATGAGCGCTAATTTTTGAAAGAGAAAAGGCAAGGTTTCAAAGTTAGACGTATCTACTGGCCCTACCACCACACCAAGATCAAGCTTTCGATTTTGCACAAGGCTTTCTACATTCTTAGCGCCTTCTTCGACAAGTTGGAAGTGGATATTTGGATGTTTAATTTGGAACTTTGCGATAACTCGTGTAAAGAAAACGGAACCAACTACTGGGGGTAACCCTATGGTAATGGTTCCTTTTTTTAGGTTGGAGACATCATCTAATAGGTGATGAAGATCTTGGACAGCCTGCACGATGACTTGAATCTGTTGAACGGCGATCTCTCCCGAGTCCGTCAATTGAACATATTTACCTGAACGATCAAATAAAGTAGCGCCCAGTTCTTCTTCTATATTTTTCACCATTTTACTCAGTGTAGGTTGTGTGAGGTGAAGGGCTTCGGCTGCTTTGGTAAAATTCATATGTTTAGCAATTTCAAGCAGATAAGTTAACTGGCGTAAATCCAAAGGATCATCCCCGACCTATAGCGATTTTTCATGATTGTCATTCCAATTATGAATTTTACCTGTTGAGAATCTGCATGTAAACTGAAATTAATCCAAATGTAATTGAAGCTGTTTATTCATACCAGACAAGTTGGAAGCGCTTTACAATTGACTATAAAGGAGAACAAAACATGTTTATTGAGATTGTAGCGATTGTGTTATCCTTAGGCCTGCTGATGTTTTTTGCTTACAGAGGCTACCCAGTCATCGTGTTCGCACCTATTTTCACCTTGCTGGCTGTATTGATTTCGGGAATTGCTTTAATGCCGAGCTATACAGAAGTGTATATGGTGAACGCAGCGAATTATGTGAAAAACTTTTTCCCGATTTTCTTATTGGGAGCTGTGTTCGGTAAAGTGATGGAATTGAACGGTGCGGCATCCTCCATTGCGCAATCGTTAGTGAAGGCATTGGGATCCAAAAGAGCGATGCTTTCCGTTGTTCTTGCGTGTGGCATCTTAACGTACGGCGGTGTTTCTTTATTTGTGGTAGCGTTTGCAGTGTATCCTTTCGCTGTTTCGATCTTCAGAGAAGCGAATATTCCAAAGAGATTGATTCCCGGCACGATTGCTTTGGGAGCGTTTACTTTTACGATGGATGCGCTGCCAGGAACACCACAAATTCAAAATATAATTCCTACAACTTATTTCGGAACGGATTCTTATGCAGCTCCAATCCTTGGTATTATCGGCGGTCTTATCGTATTTGGTCTAGGGCTGTTCTGGTTGGAACGCAGACGTAAGCAAGCGGAAGCTGCTGGTGAAGGCTATGGTTCAGGACATAAGAATGAGCCTGAGGGGCTAGACAATCAGAAATATCCAAATCTCTGGGTGTCTATTATCCCATTGGTGCTGGTCCTGCTATTTAACTACTTGCTGAGCAGAGGCTTCTTAACGGTAAATAACTGGTATTCAGCTGATCTTTTGAAAACGTTTAATATTGCCAACGTAAAAACAGTATCGTCTTCATGGGCATTGATCGTAGCCTTGTGCATAGGTATTCTTTCTGCAATCTGCATTAATGCACGCGTTGTTCAAAGCAAATTGGCAACGGGCTTGACGGCGGCAGCAATGGGGGCGCTGCTTGCTATTTTCAACACAGCATCTGAGGTAGGCTTTGGTAATGTTGTAAAAACCCTCCCAGGATTCAAAGCTATTCAAGGCTGGATTCTAGGATTAAGTTCTCACCCGCTTATCTCTGAAGCCATTTCAGTCAATATATTGGCCGGCGTAACGGGCTCCGCATCAGGAGGGCTGTCCATCGCCTTGGAAGTCATGGGCAAGCAATATTTGGCCGCAGCAAACAATGCAGGGATTAGCCCGGAATTGTTACACCGAATTGCTTCGATGGCATCAGGTGGTATGGATACGCTCCCTCATAATGGTGCGGTCATCACACTCCTTGCCATTACAGGACTCACACATCGACAATCATACAAGGATATTTTCGCAATTACGGTTATCAAAACAGTAACTGTTCTAGTGCTCGCGATCATTTTATCGATTTTTTAAAAGTTCAAGATGGAGGTATGCGCAATGGTTAGGTTCTTGGAAAATAGAGTCGCTTTGATAACAGGGGCAGCAAGCGGTATTGGTCTTGAAATCGCACGCACTTATGCACGGGAAGGAGCCAAGGTGGTCATTTCCGACATCAATGGTGAACAAGCGAATCTGTCTGCGCAGCAGTTGCAGCAAGAAGGCTTTGAAGCTTTAGGGGTCAAATGTGATGTAACGCAGGAGCCGCAATTTGTCGAAGCTATTGAAACCGTTGTTCAAACCTATAAACGTCTGGACATTCTCGTCAATAATGCAGGGCTGCAGCATGTTGCACCCATTGAGGAATTCCCTGTAGAAAAGTTTGAATTCTTGATAAAGGTTATGCTGACAGGCGCTTTTATCGGCATCAAGCATGCCTTCCCTATCATGAAGGAACAAGGCTTTGGCCGGATCATTAATATGGCTTCGATCAACGGAGTGATTGGATTCGCAGGCAAAGCGGCCTATAACAGCGCAAAGCACGGTTTGATTGGCTTGACGAAGGTAGCGGCTCTGGAAGGTGCTGCTCACGGCATTACGGTGAACGCACTGTGCCCGGGTTATGTAGATACACCGCTCGTTAGAGGGCAGCTGCAGGACTTGGCGAAAACACGCAATGTTCCTTTAGAAAGTGTTCTTGAGGAGGTTATTTACCCTTTGGTTCCACAAAGACGCCTCTTAGCTGTAGAGGAAATTGCTGATTATGCGATGTTAATTGCTAGTGACAAATTGCGAGGTGTAACGGGAGCTTCACTATTAATCGACGGCGGTTACACAGCACAGTAAATATAGATCAACCTAGGGATAGGAATAGGAGATGGATCATCATGAATAAAATATGTTCTTCCATGGAGGAAGCTGTTGCGGATATTCGTGACGGAGCTACGTTAATTGTTGGCGGTTTCGGGCTTTGCGGGATTCCTGAGAATTTGATTGCGGCGCTTAAAGCGCAAGGAACCAAAGATTTATGCGTAGTTAGCAACAACTGCGGGGTCGATGATTGTGGGCTAGGACTATTGCTGGCCAATAAACAAATCAAGAAAATGATTTCCTCCTACGTGGGAGAAAACAAAACGTTTGAGCAGCAGTTTTTAAGCGGGGAGCTCGAAGTGGAGCTGGTTCCGCAAGGAACGCTTGCCGAACGAATTCGCGCTGGCGGAGCCGGCATTCCTGGGTTTTATACAGCTTCAGGCGTAGGAACTTTAGTCGCAGAAGGCAAAGAGCACAAAACATTTGAAGGACGCACCTATTTGTTGGAAAGAGGGATTGTTGGTGATTTTGCCTTGGTCAAAGCTTGGAAAGCGGACCCGCTGGGCAATCTAGTTTTCCGCAAAACATCGCGTAACTTTAATCCGTTGGCAGCAGCTGCTGGGAAAGTGACGATCGTTGAGGTTGAAGAAATTGTGCAGGTAGGCGAGTTGAGCCCGGACGATATTCATACGCCAGGTATTTATGTGCAGCGGATTGTAAAGGGTGCGTCCTATGAAAAACGGATTGAGCGTCTCACTGTTCGAAGTAAGGAGGTATCGGCATGAAAAATGACCGTTTAACGATTATTCAATGTGCCGTTGAGGAAATTAAAGAGGGCATGTATGTCAATTTAGGCATTGGCTTGCCTACACTTGTCGCCAATTATATACCGCCAGAAATGACGGTTATGCTGCAATCGGAAAATGGGCTTCTGGGCATCGGTGCCTACCCTTACGTAGGAGAAGAAGATCCGGATTTGATTAATGCCGGCAAAGAAACGGTAACAGCTGTGGCGGGCGCTTCTTTTTTTGACAGCGCAGAATCGTTCGCTATGATCCGGGGCGGCCATATTGACTTGGCCATTCTTGGCGGAATGGAAGTAGCGGAGAACGGTGACCTTGCCAACTGGATGATTCCTGGAAAAATGGTGAAAGGGATGGGCGGGGCTATGGATTTGGTCAACGGCGCCAAACGGATCATTGTCATCATGGAACATGTGAATAAAGCAGGGGAGTCTAAGGTTAAAAAGGCATGCACCCTGCCACTGACAGGCAAAGGTGTAGTGAATCGTCTGATCACGGATTTAGCCGTTTTTGATTTTACAGATGAGGGCATGGTGTTATCGGGTATACACCCAGGTGTCACGATGGAAGAGGTTCTCGCCAACACGGAAGCGCGTTTTACAATTAGTCCTCTTCTTCAAAATGAACTTCAGATGAGCAAAGGAGATCGTTATGAGTAGAGAAGTCGTCATCGTTAGCGCAGTTCGAACAGCCGTTGGCAGCTTTCAGGGAGCATTGGCGGACATATCTGCTCCGCAGCTGGGCAGTACGGTTATTCAAGAGGCTCTGAAGAGAGCTAATCTGGTTGACAGCCAAGTAGACGAAGTCATCATGGGTAACGTGCTTCAGGCTGGACTTGGGCAAAACCCAGCCCGGCAAGCTTGGCTGAAGGCGGGGTATTCGCAATTCGTTCCAGCGATGACGATTAACAAGGTGTGTGGTTCGGGCCTGAAGTCCGTCATGCTGGCGGCACAGTCTGTGAGCCTCGGAGATGCGGATATCGTGGTGGCTGGCGGTATGGAAAATATGACGCAGGCGCCTTATCTGCTGCCCGGGGCTCGTTCGGGCCTGCGGCTTGGTGACAGCACCATGGTCGATTCGATGATTAGGGATGGATTATGGTGCGCGATGTGCGACATTCATATGGGCATCACGGCTGAGAATATAGTGGAGCATCATAACGTTACACGTGCAGAGCAGGATGAATTTGCTGCGTGGAGCCAACTAAAGGCGGAGCAGGCGATTGCATCCGGAAGATTCAAAGATGAGATCGTACCTGTAGCCATCCCGCAAAGAAAAGGCGATCCGTTGCTATTTGCGCAAGATGAGTTTCCTCGGGCGGGTACAACAGCTGAAGTGCTGGGCAAGCTCCGTCCTGCTTTCAAAAAAGAGGGAACGGTTACCGCTGGCAACGCCTCTGGCATTAATGACGGAGCCGCTTCGCTGGTTGTTATGTCTGCGGATAAGGCTAAGGTGCTTGGGCTTAAGCCGTTAGCTCGGATCAAAGGCTATGCGAATGCTGCCTTAGATCCATCCATGATGGGAATGGGACCCGTTGATGCTGTTCGTAAACTGCTCCGTAAAACGGGAGTCCCACTCGATAGCGTTGATCTATTTGAGCTGAATGAAGCATTTGCTTCGCAGTCTTTAGCCGTTGGCCGCGAGCTGGGCATCCCACGGGAGAAATTGAATGTCAATGGAGGATCGATTGCCATTGGACACCCGATTGGTGCAAGCGGAGCCCGTATTCTGGTTACGCTGCTGCATGAGCTGGAGAAAAGAGATGGTAAGCTGGGGATAGCTGCTTTATGTATTGGCGGCGGACAAGGCGTTGCCATGTTGGTGGAGCGTGGATAAATGGAAAGAAGCAAAAGAGCAAGCTGCTGTGGCTTGCTCTTTTGCTATATAGTGGAGCTTTTGGATTCCGATTAAAAAACGAAAACTAGTTACTCGTTAACCATGCGATTAGTTAAGCTGCCTAATTTCTCGATAGAAATCGTCACGACATCGCCGTCTTTTAAGTATACGCGCTTATCAACTGGATCGCCTAGCACAACACCTTCCGGTGTACCTGTTAGAATGATATCTCCCGGATATAGCGTCATATGCTGAGAAATATAGCTGACAATTTCGTCACAGTGGAAAATCATATCCGCCGTGTTCGAGTTTTGGCGTACTTTGCCGTTGACCGTGGTGCTGATCTTGAGGTCATTCGGATTGCCAACTTCATCCGCAGTCACTAGATAAGGACCGAGTGGACTGAAGTCATCGCACGATTTGCCAAGCAGCCATTGCTGGGTCCGCATCTGTAAATCACGCGCAGAAAGGTCATTCACACAGCAATAACCGTATACGTGTTCCAAGGCTTGTTCTTTGGAGATATACTTGGCCTGCTTACCAATTACGATAACTAGCTCAGCTTCGTAATCGACCTCCTTGGTTACACGAGGTAGTGCAATGTCATGCCCGTGCCCAGTAAGCGTATTATTAAATTTGTTGAAAAGAATCGGGTATTGCGGGATCGGGGCATTCGTTTCTTCAGCATGCTTGCGATAGTTCAGACCTACGCAAATGATTTTGTTAGGATGCGTAACGCAGGGGCCGTAAATCATTGTCTCTTCGCTTAGCAGCAAGGAAGCACGGTCATCGCGCTCTAGGACAAGATTAACAAGGTTAAGTAATGCATCGGTAGCGGATGCCCCGCCATTAATGGCTTCGTGAACAGTGGTAGGGACTGTGAATGCTGGCGACAGCTGTTTGACAGCTTGAACGACATCTAGCACGCCAAACTCGGTTTGGACGCCAAGGGTGAATGTATCCTTATTTTTAAAAGTAAGCAGTTTCATTAGAAAACCTCCTGAATAAATGGATGAGTGAATGTTTAAATGAGTAAATAATTGAATAATTGCAGGCCGTCTACTTAAGCGTTCTTGCCGAAAGTCACGCCTCCGTCAATATATAACGGTGAACCCATCATGAATTTGGAATCGTCTGAAGCGAGGAACAATGCCGCTTGTGCGACGTCTTCCGGACGGCCCAATTCGTTGCTTAGCTGTCTAGTTTTTAATGAGGCGATGGCAGCTTCTGGGTCGTCATAGGAAGTGCGGAGATAATTTTCTACGAATGGGGTTAAAATGGTCCCCGGCAGCAGCGCATTCACCCGGATGCCATAGGCGGCATAATCCACCTGCATGGATTTGGTCAATGCGAGAACAGCGCCTTTGGTTGCTGCGTAAGATGCCCGGCGGGCCAGACCTATTTCAGCGATACAGGAAGACATGTTAATAATAGATCCGGATTTGCGCTCCATCATGTGGGGCACGACATACTTAGAAGGTAAGAATACACCTTTGACATTAACGCTCATGATGCGGTCCCAAGCGTCAGGTTCCAGCTCATGAAGCGCGCCTACGCCGCTAATTCCGGCATTGTTGAAAAGCACGTCAATACGGCCATGTGCCTGTATGATTTGATCTACCATCTGACTGACGGAGTCCGCTTGGGTAACGTCCGCTTGTATATACGTAGCAGCTCCGCCAGCCCCGATAATTTCATCCGCTGTCTCCTGTCCTTTGACGACGTCGAGATCGTTCACGATGACTTGCGCACCTTCTTGTCCAAATAAGAGAGCAGTACTTTTGCCAATTCCTGATCCTGCACCTGTGATGAGAATGACTTTGTCTCGTAATCGCATGAGAATTCTCCTTTTTATTCGGATAGTTTATGAGCCAGATTACAAATTTCTTCTATACAGGACTGCTTCTTTTGTTCCCATTGCAGAGACATCATGGAGCAGCTGACAGCAGCAATGACTTGGCCTTGGGCATTGCGGATCGGAGCCGCCGCGCAGCTAAATCCAAGCACGGCTTCCTCCAAGTCTAGTGCATAGCCTTGTTGTCGGATTTGCTCTAAACTTTGCTTTAATGCTTGTAAAGAGGTAATGGAATGAACCGTTAAATGTGGAAATGGTTCTTGGTCAGAACGATAAAGCGAATCCATTTCCTCATCGCTCAGATCAGCCAGCATGACCTTACCGAGTGCGGTAGCATGTGCAGGCAACCGCATGCCTGGTTCAGAAGCGAGCCTAACAGGTGTGAGCGCTTCCTCTTTGGCGATATAGAGGACTTCTTTGCCATCTAATTTGGCAAGTTGGAACGATTCGCCCAGCTTCAGCTTGGATATGGCTGCTTCCTTATGGAAGGACTCATTCAAGTCTCCCTGCTGCATGGCGGCATGGCCGAAACGAGATAATTCTCTTCCTAACCGGTAGGTTTCTCCGGTCTCCTTTTCGATCCACCCCAAGTTCTCCATAGTTAATAACAATGAGTACATCGAGCTTTTGTTAATGGCGAGCGTTCGTGACAAGTCGATGAGCTTCAACTCACCGGGATGCAGAGAGATTTCTTTGAGAATCAGGTGTGCACGTTCGATGGCCGGAACGCGGTATTTATCATCCAAGTAAGGGCCTCCTTGATCGTAAAGCGATCGTTTGAATACATTGCTTTTCTGTTGTGTGGTTTTTTATAAAAAACCAAGTTTACATGATAGAACCATTTTATCATAATATCATCAAAAAAACGAGAACCCCCCGTGAGGAATTCTCGTTTTTTTCAGGATAGATTATTTTACCTGCCTGAATGTTGTACAGCGTACAACAATTTTCTTATTTTCTTCCCTCAAAGCTGGAGATGTTGTATCTTGTACAACAATTTTGCAGGATTTCGTGCAAAACGGTTACTTTTAGGCAGAATTATTGTATGTTCTGCAACATTTGGACGAGCTAGCACGGATTTGCTTGAGTAAAGTTGTAGAAAATACAACACTCTGGGTGAGGATGCGCTGAATGAAATCAGGGATTCCAAATTACGGAGTTACTCCACTTCGATTTAGCTCTCAGTCTCAGGCCACCCAGCTTACAAGACACCATTATACTTATCTGCCACCTGGAATGAACTGCTTAATCCACCCGCCGAAACCCTGCGGATTCCTCGTTTGAATAAGCACGACACCCTCGCCGCGGAATCGGCAGACAACGCCCTCGCCGCTCGTCAAACTGGATAACCAGCCTTTGGCCGCTTTTTCAATCGTATACTGCGTATAATCCGGCCAAGCGACGAGATGTCCGTTATCGATGATTACTTCTTGCCCTGGAGCTAGATTAATGGCATGAATAGCGCCGTAGGAGGAAAGGAAGACCGTGCCTTTTCCGCTAATTTCAACGATGAAAAAGCCCTCGCCTGACATAAACCCACTCATCAAGTTTTGCATTTTCGTATTCACCTGAATGCCGGATGTTCCAGCAAGAAAGCCGTCTTTTTGCACATACAGCTTGTAGGATCCGTCTAGTTCTACGGCCTCAATATCGCCAATGACAGTAGGTGCCAGTAAAACCTCGCCCGAACCTCTGGTTGGTGTTAGTTCTTGGAAGAAGAATTTCTCGCCGCTCAGCATTCGGCCTAAACCGCGCATGAGACCGCCCTCTACGGTTCCCTTAAGTTCGATATTGGGGGACATAGAGACCATGGCTCCTGCTTCCGCCTTGATGTTCTCGCCCGCCTCAAGCTCTACCTTTAACATAGGAAATGCACCTTTATATAAAATTTCGTGTTTCATAGTCATCCTCCAATTTTAAATGAAATGGTTGTGTTAAGCCGTTTTTGAATGGTAATGACTGTCTAAACTGCGATTCGTATAAACGAATCCAGCACAGAGCAGTAGAATGCCCATCGTGACATAGAAGACGGATGTGAAACCGTACGCTGCCGCAAGATGGCTGCCAATTAAGGGGCCAATCAGATTGCCTAGGAACAGCGATGAGGTATTAAAGCCGTAAGCGGTCCCTTGAATCTGAGTAGGCGCTAGCTTCATGACCAGCGCGTTCAGAGAGGGAATCATGCCGCCGATGAACAGCCCGAGAAGGAACCTGCCGACTAGGAGCATAGTGATGCTAGTGGCAAAAGCCTGCGGGATGAAAGCAAGTGCCGCCATCGATAAGGCGATCACGAGTGTTTTGCGCTGACCGATACGGTCGCCGAGTCTCCCTAAGGATGGAGCGCCGAACAAGT
The DNA here is from genome assembly GCF_013141785.1 of Paenibacillus germinis. Taxonomy (NCBI): domain Bacteria; kingdom Bacillati; phylum Bacillota; class Bacilli; order Caryophanales; family Paenibacillaceae; genus Paenibacillus; species Paenibacillus germinis. Next base: position 52,163 of record NZ_WHOC01000061.1, on the reverse strand, counting down.
TCGCGATGCCGGTAATCGCAACGATTAGACCAGCGAACAGCTCCAAGTGGCTGCCGGTATATAAGGTCTTCGCGTACACCGTCACAATCGGCTCGATGCTCATCATTCCGATCTGTGTGATCAGGGAAGCGGCGAAGACGGGGAGCAAAGGCCGAAACAGCCGCCAATCGGTGCGCTGTCGTTCTTTTTTCTTAGAGGGAGGCTTACGCTCCTCTTTAATGAAAATCATGACGATGATGCTCGCGCAGAGCATGAGCCCTCCAGTAAAGAAGAACACATGGCTGTAACCGAAGAAACCTGCCAGCAAGCCTCCAAGTAAGGGGCCGATGAGCGATCCGGCGATCGCTCCTGTTTGTAAGGTGCCGAGCGATTTGCCCGAATGCTCCGGCGGTGTAACGGAAGCTTGAAGAGACACCGCCATGGAGATGAAGCCGGAGAAGATACCGTTGAGCAGCCGCAAAGACAGCAGCTGCCAAGGTGACGTGACGATGCCCATGAGTGCCGTCACAATCGCCATCCCGAACCCGGCGCGAAGCAGCATGATTTTACGTCCACGTCGATCCGCAATTGCTCCCCAGAGCGGCTGAGTGAGAAACGATGTGATGAACTGTGCTGCGACAATCCAGCCTGTCCAACGTACAATTTCGCCAAGATCTTGAACCCCGAGTTCTCCGATGTAGAGCGGCAGAAACGGAAGAACGAGATTCATGCCGCACATAACGGAGAAATTAGCGCCCCATAGAATCCATAGTGACTTTTTCCAATGTAAGGGGGAAGCCATGTTCGTAGACTCCTTATCATTTTTTTCCAGTATAACATAAAAAGAGCTATCCCCAAGCGGTTACGGCCGCATGGAGGATAGCTGTGCAGGAGAAGGTTTTATTGATTCATATTCGACATCATTGCGCCGAAGAAGAGTACAAAGAAAATAAAATAGAGACCGATTCCGATGAGAGCCCAGATTAAGCTTGCTTTGGCATAATTAGATTTTGTAGGGTTTTCTCCTTTGCTGAATGCCCACACGAATAACATCACAATATTCACAAGTGGAATCGCAAGGAGCAGGATTGTAATCATCCAATCTTTTACACTTAGGACAGGCGCATTTTGTTGTTCTTCCAAATCAAGTCAACTCCCTCTAAGTTATATAAGTTAACTGTATTTAGAAGTTAGCCTATATATGCCTTCGAGTTGTTGGTTAATTACCCCCGCGAGAACCGCTGCCTGTACTTGCGAGGAGAGATACCTTCCATTTTGGTGAAGCAGGTGGCAAAATAGGCAGGCTGCTCAAAACCAACATCTTCCGCTATGTGCGCGACGGGAAGATCGGTTTGAAGCAGCAGCAGCTTAGCCTGCTGGATCCTTAACCTGAGCAGATATTCCGTCGGGGAACAACCATATTCCTTTTGCATGCAGCGTGCAATGTAAACAGGGTGGAAATTGACGTGATCGCCGAGCTCTTTGGCTGAAACAGACGATTTGTAATGCTGCCTTAAATAGGAGGCCGCTTTTTCCGCGCAGGCCGTGGAAGGTGATGGATGATCGCTGTCTGTGGTGGCGGAAAACTGGCGCAATAGCTCATGAAAAAGCTGCTGCTGCGCAAAACGGACACTGCTCATATGAGCACTTGGTTGCAGCTGCTGAAGCTGTTCAAACAGGGCATAGGTTTTTTCTGGCTGCAAAAGTGTTGTGTATTGAGGGATCCGAATCGTAAAGGGCTCTACAGCAAATGGCTCAATTGGGGTTTGAGTTGGATCTTCCAGAGGTATAGGTTGGACCGTATGGTCTACCATAGCCCATGGTCCACCTGCGTGGAAATGCATCCAATAAGTACCCGTCAGCTCGGAACAGACTTCTGTAGCGAAATGATAGCTGTCCGGCCTTAGAATAACGGCTTGTCCAGCTGCTACCTCAAACCTAGCATCCTCCTCGCCTATGTATAAGCAGCCCGATGTGGTGATTAGTAAGTCAAATACTTGGATATTGCGTCTGCTCGGATGTTTGCTGCCTTTGGAGATCGTGCTGAAACCGCTTGTAATGTAATGCGGCAGTGGAGGGACAGTCATTTCGATAAAAGCCATCGGTGTCACCTTTCATCTCATGAATGGAGGTTGGAATTTTGAAACTTTAAGTTGCAATACTCATACTTGGAGTCAACTATAGCATCTATAATTTGAGCAGACAACAAAGTTTCATTTATACAAAAAGAGAGATGATAATCGGATGGTGAAAAACATGGTCAAAGAGAAAAATAAGTTTACACTATGGCTTCTAGCTTGGCCTATTTTCGTCGAATTGCTTCTGCAATTGCTTTTAGGAGCCGTCGATACCTTAATGGTGAGCCGCGTATCGGATGATGCGGTGGCGGTGGTTGGTTTATCGAACCAATTGTTCCAAGCGATGATGATCTTATTTATGACGGTTGCGAGTGGAGCCGGGATTTTGATTGCTCAGAAACTAGGAGCCAAGCAGAATGAATCTGCGCGCACCGTTGCCATTATGGCCGTAACCGTCAGCGCAGTGATAGGCAGTGTGCTGAGTGTGATTCTTTATATGGAGGCTCGCCCTCTAGCTAATCTGTTCCACTTGGAGGAGCGGCTGCTTCCTCTGGCTGAAACCTATATCTCGATTGTGGGGAGCGGGATGGTTTTAACAGCTTTGACAGCGGCACTTAGCACCGTTATTCGGAATACAGGAAACACCAAGGGGCCGATGATTACGGCTATTGGTATGAATGTTATACACATCGTGTTTAACTACGGATTTATATATGGCGAGCTCGGATTTCCTCAACTGGGTTTAACAGGTGTGGCCATTTCTACCCTCGTAAGCCGGTTGTTGGCGACGTGTTTGCTGCTATTTATGTTCGTTTCCGCGTTCGAGCGGAGGATGGAGTGGCGGGATCTTATCGTATTCAATCGAAAGCTGTTTGGTGATATTTTGAAAATAGGTTGGCCGCTCGGCGTGAACATGTCCTCCTGGGTATTGACGCAGTTGACGATCTACACGTTCCTAGCCACGATGGGAGCTAAGGAATTGGCTGCGAGAACGTATATGAACACGCTCGAGTCGATTTGCTTTATGTTAGGCTACTCGATTGCCTTAGCTGTTCAAATTCAGATTGCTCATCTGTATGGAGCCGGAAATATCAAAGAAGCTTATAAGAGCGGATATCGAGGAACATGGATTGGACTCGGTTTGGTTGGATTCAACAGCATCATTCTCTTTCTCATCGGCAAAAGCTTTCTCGGCTTCTTCACCTCAGACGCGGATATTATTAAGCTGGGACTCTCATGTTTGGTACTGACGCTCATCCTGCAGCCAGGGAGAATGCTCAATATGGGCTTCGGTAATGCGCTGAGCGCGGTAGGCGATACCCGTTACAATATGATTATCTCGCTGTTCTCGATGTGGGGAGTGGCCGCGGGCCTTTCCTATGTCTTGGGCTTGCACATGGGCTGGGGGCTGGCGGGTATTTATATCGCTATGATCTGCGACGAATATTTGCGCGGCATCCTCGTTGTCATTCGTTGGCGCCAGCAGAAGTATTTGCGCCGGGCGGAGGCGCGGGATAAGAGCGCTGCTGCTTCAGGTAGCGCTGAGGCTCCTGGTATGGGCATGCATGCTTAGCGTGAGTATGACGAAGTTGGTTGGACAAACAACACCATTTGTTTCTGAAAGGCACGGAATTGCTCTTCCGTGTCTTTTTGTTTCGAGAATGGAACGAACAGGCAGGATACACCAATACACCAAATTTGAAATGCGGACAAATGGCTGCATATAATGATGACATGGATAAAGTATTTAAAGCTCTTGCTGATTCAAGCCGAAGACAACTCCTTGATGAGCTCTTCAAGAAAATCTAGCATCGGCTGACATCGTGGATAGAGAAGATACGTTTGAGGGATTAAATAATGGATGGCCAGCCATTTTGAGCAACTTAAAGAGTTTACTCGAAACTGGGAACACCTTGACGCCTATGTCCATTTAACCAATCACAATTACATTGAAAGAGAGTTGATTTAGTATGAACACCCTTACGAAATTTAAAATAGTTAAGCCCGTTAATGAAGTATTTGAGGCTCTTATAGACCCTGTGAAAATGTCTAATTATTGGTTTTCTTCAGGTTCTGGAAGATTAGAGCAAGGCAAGACGATTACATGGAGATATGATGAATATGATGCACAAGTGGATATAAAAGTATTGGAGATTGAGGAAAATAAGAAAATCGTTTTCCAGTGGGGTGCAACGGATGAAGGTAATGTTGTTACCATTACGCTGAAAGAGTTCGATCATTCGAGTACCGTTATTGAAGTTAACGAAGAAGGTTTTAATGAAAATGATGGGGACCTAATCAGTCAATTGATAGATAATAAAGAAGGTTGGGTCTATATGTTGACCTGTCTGAAAGGGTATTTGGAATTTGGTGTTAATGGATTGAGAGCAGCAATTGTGAGATGAGATAAAAGAGGGTCTGAAGAAGTTCAAGAGAAATCCAATAGAAGTTCAAGTTCAAAGAGCCTAGGGGCTCTTTTTTACATAGCGCGCCTAGCCAAGCTAGGCACAACTAATAGTGACGAGCTGCGGGAGGGAAGCCTGCGGGGGTTGTAATACCGATGAAGTGAGGACAACAAAACCTCAAGGGGGAGGAACCCCTACTTTGTTCAAGCGTGTGGAGGAGGAATGAGTAGTGCAGTCGAACCTGCTAGCTACGCCAAAGTAAAAGCTCAAGAAAGTCTGTCGAGAAGTCGATTTCCGGCTTCTCTGACTCAATGGGCGAACTTCGGCTCGCAGAGCTCTCGCTGTAAGCGCGTTTTTCGCGCTTATTTGTTCGAGCGCTCCAGAATAAGCGCGCTTTCCGAGCTTATTCTGCACCGACGCGCGGGAAAGTCTGCCGAGAAGTCGATTTCCGGCTTCTCGGACTCAGTGGGCGAGCTTCGGCTCGCGGAGCTCTCGCTGTAAGCGCGTATTTCGCGCTTATTTGTTCGAGCGCTCCAGAATAAGCGCGTTTTCCACGCTTATTCTGCATGGACGCGCGGGAAAGTCTGCCGAGAAGTCGATTTCCAGCTTCTCGGACTCTGTCAAAGAGCTTCGGCTCGCGGAGCTCTCGCTGCAAGCGTGTTTTTCGCGCTTATTTGTTCGGGCGCTCCAGAATAAGCGCGTTTTCCGAGCTTAATCTACATGGACGCGTGGGAAAGGTCTGCCGAGAAGTCGATTTCCGGCTTCTCGGGCTCAGTGGGCGATATGACTTAGGACGGCTCCCTATTCATACGTGTACACAAGACGCCCCCTACCTACGGTAGGTGCGAAACAGAATGTCACGGTTGTAGTTGCCAAACCCCTCACCGTATAAGGTCAACCCGCCGACATGCGCCGCATGGTTCGGCACTTCGAGCCGCAGTGTCCACTCGTTGCGGGACATGGGGATATCCTTGATGGAGACAGCCGATAGCTGCTGTCCATCAAGGAACGTTCCCTGCTCCGTGACGCGGATGATCTTCAACCAACCATATTGGTTGATTGAATCCGGCCACCAGGCAGGAGTGAGTTGGCCGCGGCCTTGTCCCGAATCACCGGGACTCGTCCAATAGCCGAGCAGCGTATCATTGACGTAAAAATGAATATCGGACGGCCAATTTGCTTCAATTCCTGGTGCCTCGGATCCAATTTCTAGCGAAATCTCGATTTCCTCTAGTGTCTGACCGGGCAGCATATAGTTCGGAATGCGATACTCCACGAAGCCGCTGCCGAACCAAAGAATCTTGGCATGCATCCGCTCCGGCTCGAAGAAGAAGCGCGGATCATCATACTGACCAATCACATGATCAGCCGTAGCCAAACCGCAGGTTGGATGCACATCGAAGTGTGTGTAGTGGCCGACCGGAATCGCAACTTCATCGAACGCTCGCAGCTGCTCGATTGACTGCGGGAGCCGCATTTCGATGCGAGAGATGGCCAATTTGCACATTTTGTGCGTGCCGCCTTGCTTACGAACTAATGCTGTCTGAATAAGCCCTCCAGCCTCGAGCTTTTTTACATGCATAGTTACGATGGCGCTGCTTAATTCGAGCATATGGGCTAATTCTTTGACATTCATCTCTTTCTCAGCGAGCAGCTCCAGTATCTTAAGCCGCACATCGCTTGCCAGCGCTTCATACAACGGCAGCCATTTGCGGTCTGTTGTCGTTTGGATCATCGGACAATCTCCTCATAAGTAGACTAATTAATGAAAATGTGAATTCAACAGAAGGCAGATAAAAAGCTTGAAATCATCTTCTGATTATTGTTTAATATAGTCAATAGCATTATAAATATATTAACTGATTCATATTTTTATTAATCATATCATACTACGAGGTGAAAGCAATGTCTATGAAAGCGAGCATGATTATCGACAAAGATTTTAAAATCGGAGAAGTAGATTCTCGTATTTATGGCTCATTTATTGAGCATTTGGGACGCGCGGTCTATGGCGGAATTTACGAACCTGGACATCCGCAAGCAGATGAGCAAGGCTTTCGAGCAGACGTACTGGAACTGGTAAAAGGTTTGGATGTTCCGATCGTTCGTTATCCAGGAGGTAACTTTGTATCCGGTTATAACTGGGAGGATGGCATTGGGCCGTTAGAAGGACGTAAGAAGAGACTTGATCTGGCTTGGCGCACCATTGAACCTAACTTGGTTGGTCTGAACGAATTCATGGCTTGGTGCCGCAAAGCAAATACAGAAGCAATGATGGCCGTTAATCTGGGGACTCGCGGTCCGGATGAGGCAAGAGATATCATTGAATATTCCAATATCAAAGGCGGTACCTACTGGAGTGATTTACGGATTAGTCATGGGTACAAGACGCCTCATAATATCAAAACCTGGTGCTTAGGCAACGAAATGGATGGTCCTTGGCAAATAGGCAGCAAAACAGCCGCGGAATACGGACGCGCAGCTTGTGAAACGGCCAAAGTCATGAAGTGGGTAGACCCTTCGATCGAACTTGTTGCTTGTGGCAGCTCAAGTCTGAATATGCCGACTTTCCCTGACTGGGAAGCGACTGTACTTGAGCATACGTATGATCACGTTGATTATATTTCACTGCATCAATATTATGGCAATCGTGATAAGGATTCAGCCAATTTCCTCGCACAATCTATGGGCATGGATCGGTTCATTCATACGGTGATCTCGACGGCGGATTACATTCAGGCCAAAAAGCGCGGAAAGAAGAAAATCAACTTATCCTTCGACGAATGGAATGTGTGGTATCACTCCAACGAGGCGGACCGGCGAATCGAGCCTTGGTCCATCGCGCCACCGCAGCTTGAAGACATCTACAACCACGAAGATGCTCTGTTAGTTGGTTGTATGCTTATCTCCATGTTGAAGCGTGCGGATCGTGTGAAGATGGCTTGTTTGGCACAACTCGTTAACGTCATCGCACCGATCATGACCGCGAATGGGGGAGCAGCCTGGAAACAAACGATCTACTATCCATACATGCATACAAGTGTGTTTGGACGAGGGACTGTTCTTGTGCCGCTGATCAAATCACCGAAGTACGACGCGAAGGATTATACGGATGTGCCTTACTTAGAAGCTGTTGCCGTTCATAACGAAGACAAGTCCGAAGTGACGATCTTCGCAGTTAACCGTCATCTGGAGGAAGCACTTCCGCTGGAGCTGGATCTTCGCAGTTTTGGTGAGTGCCGAATTATCGAGCATATCGTTCTGGAGAACGATGATCTGAAAGCTTCGAACACCATTGATGCCCAGGATCGGGTTAAGCCTCACACAGGAGGTAATGCGGCCATATCGTCAAACAGCCAGATCCAGGCGATACTTGGCAAAGCATCGTGGAATGTCATTCGGTTGAAACTAGCTTAAAGAGACAAGTAGACGAGATTACTACATTAAAAAGACATGGCCAGGGACTATCGTCCCTACCATGTCTTTTATTTTGCTCAGTCCGCATAATCAATTAACGTAAGGATTTTCCAGATGTCAGATCTGATTAATTGCCTCATTAAGTAACATAATAACGGTGAATAGCGCTACTCCTTTATTTTACAATCTATGCTCTGGTATGATGAGAGAAATACAACAGATTGAAGGAGTTTCGTGCGTATGAAATTAAAGCTGTTTAGTGTAATTGTTCTGGCTCTCGTCTTATCTGCCTGTGGAAATAAACAAAATGAGTCGCAGCCGGCGGCGGTCAAAGTGGATGTTCCTAAGCTTTATCAAAATTTCTGCATCTCGTGTCATGGTAATCAATTACAAGGTGGACAAGGCCCTAATATCCAAAAAGTGGGAGAACGTTTAGATGAAGCGGAGATCATAAAGCGTATTCAAAAGGGTGGTGGCGGGATGCCGCCGTTCCAAGTAACAATGAAAGAGGAAGAATTGAAGGCGTTAGCGTCATGGTTGGCAGGACTTAAATAATGGATATTTATGGTAAAACTAAGCTTCCTTTAAGGTTAGCTACATAATTTCTTCACAATTGGTGTTTATAATAGGGGCAAGAGGAGAGTGATGCAATATGCACTTGAATTTGAAGCCCCGGAACCATCTTCCTAAGAAGATGAGACCAAAACGTCTGGGAGCGACGATTTCGCTTTTATTATTTATGATATGCTTACCTATACTTTCTGTAGCGGGAATGGAACTTCTCGAACGTGGTACTTTGCATGAAACGGTCCAATGGATAACATCTAACCGATCACTTTTTTTATTAAATGTAGCCATATCCTTCTGTTTATTAGCTTTCATTTATGCGGTTGTAGGATCATTAGCAATTTCCGGATCCATCGCAACCTTATTGCTTGGCCTTATGGCACTGATCTCTTATATGAAAGTGAAAATGATCGGGGAGCCCTTCTTCCCGTGGGATATTTTGCTGAACAAAGAAAGTATGGATATAGCTTCGCTTGTAACAGGGAAAGCCGCACTTCTCCGAATCGGAGCTGTGGTCATCGCGGTCATCCTTGTATTTTTATTAAAATGGGTACTCCCGCGTGTATCTTTATCTATCGTCAGTCGAATTGGTTTAGGGCTGTTCTCGCTCTATGCCTTGTATGCATTTGCAATCAAAACACCGTTAGCTGGCAAAATTCTTGACCATATAGGTGTAAACGAAATTGTATGGAATCAGAAAGAGAACTATGCGAATAATGGACTAGCGCTAGCTTTCACCCTCAATGTCAAAAATTCGATCGTTCAAAAGCCAGAAACGTATAGTGATCAAAGTATTGCCACCGTTGCAGCTAATCTCCAAGAGGTAGGCATGCAGAAGGCAGGAGTGAAAAAGTCCGTAGATGCTGATTCTCTAAAAGGGAAGAAGCCGAACGTGATTTTCATTATGAGTGAAGCGTTCTGGGATCCAACTTTGCTAACGAATGTGAAGTTCAGTGAAGATCCGGTACCCACTCTCCACCGTTTACAGAAGGAGTCGACATCCGGATACCTGTTGTCCCCCCAATTCGGTGGCGGTACAAGCAATGTGGAATTCGAAGTGTTGACGGGGAACTCGATGAGCTTCCTGCCAGGAGGGTCCATTCCGTATCAACAATATATAACGAAACCTGTACCGAGCTTGGCGAGTTATTTTGCCGATCAGGGCTACAAAAGTATGGGAATTCACTCCTATGAAGGCTGGTTCTGGAACCGTAATTCGGTTTATAAGGAGTTAGGCTTCCAAAGCTTCAAGAGCAGTGAACATTTCGTAAATCCGGAAATGAAGGGTTACTTTATCTCGGACGCCGAAGTGTCTAGGAGCATTATAGACGAAGTAGATAAAACCCAAGATCCTATGTTTATGTACACGGTAACCATGCAAAATCATGGGCCCTATGATGAGCCTCGGTACGGAGAAAATCAGTTCAAAGCGCAAGGTGACTTGACGCCTGAAGCAAAAACGATTCTTGAGACTTACGCGCAGGGCGCGCATGATGCGGATCAGAGCTTGCAAATGCTGATCGATCACTTCCAGGAATCAGATGAACCGACGATGATCGTCTTTTATGGGGACCATTTGCCGATGCTGGGATTAGATTATCAAGTATATAAAGAAGCAGGTTTCATCCAAACGAGTAACGCGAATGATTGGTCGCTGGAAGAAGTGAAGAAGATGCACAGCATCCCGCTTGTTACTTGGTCGAACTTCGATATGCCGAAGCAGGACATTCCACTGCTCAGTGATTCCTTCCTTGGTGCCCACGTGCTGGATATGCTGCATATGGAGAAACCAGCTAATTTCAAGTTGAATGCCGAATTGGCGGCGCAAGTGCCAGGACTACTGAGTAATCTTGTCGTTGATGCGAACCAAGAACTCCATGCTGAAGTCCCTGAATCGGTGCAAGCACTCCGTGATGACTATAGGAATGTGCAGTACGATTTACTATTCGGCAAGCAATACTTGGCTGAACATATCGATCATGACTATTTGACGAAAACCATTCAGGATAGCTATAACGCAGAATTTGATGAAGAACATGTTCCTCCGCAAACACAAGGAGTGAGCAACAATACTCCCACTGAGAAGCCGGTGAGCGCGCAGTAAAAGAAGTCCCTATTTTGTTGCTTTGAGCGACGAGATGGGGACTTTTTTGTTTTGGTGAGGGTGGAAGAGAGAGCGAGCGTGAATGAGAGCGAGAGACCGAGAAACCGAGAAACCGAGAAACCGAGAAACCGAGACAGCAAGACAGCAAGACAGCAAGCGAGGGATGGAGCACATTAACGTTGATAAACAGGCTAAGTAAGCGGAATTAGTGCTGATTCGTTTGAGAAGTGAGCTGAGAGGATGTTTTTCATCGTTAAATGATTGGGAAAGAGGGGAAGCAGCATTTTAACGATGAAAAACATGCTTAAGTAAGCGGAATCGGGGCAGATTCGCATGTTAGGTGAGCTGAGAGGATGTTTTTCATCGTTAAATGATTAGGAAAGAGGGGAAGCAGCATTTTAACGATGAAAAACATGCTTAAGTAAGCGGAATCGGGGCAGATTCGCATGTTTCGTGAGCTGAGAGGGTGTTTTTCATCGTTAAGTGGAGTGGAAAGAGAGGAAGTAGCATTTTAACGATGAAAAACATGCTTAAGTAAGCGGATCAGGGTTGATTCGCATGTTTCGAGAGCTGAAAAGATGTTTTTCATCGTTAAGTGGAGGGGAAAGAGGGGAAGCAGCATTTTAACGATGAAAAACATGCTTAAGTAAGCGGATCAGGGTTGATTCGCATGTTTCGAGAGCTGGGAGGGTGTTTTTGATCGATAAGTGGAGTGGAGCAGCATTTTAACATGGTTAATTGGTGGCGCCATCTGCAACAAAAAATAATCATTGCCATGGTTAGGGGAATTTTGGTAATATAGACTTCCGTCTCTACGCGGCGGCTGCAAAAAAAGCTAGTTGATAAGGATCAGAACAGCTCAGGAGGTGTTTTATGCTTTTCGCGGTTTTGGCGCGCAAGGCGTATGCGAGGAATTTGCAGTATCGCGGTTCGCATCTGCTGCACAATGCAGTGAGTGCGGTGTTTGGCTTCATTTATGCTAGCATCTGGACCGGCTTGGGGAGCGACTCGTCACTCGGCGAATATGGTGCGAAAGGGATTGTCGGTTATATTGCTTTTAACCAAGCCATCCTTTGGATTACGCAGTTCACAACGAATGGACTCGGGCTCGAGCAATCGGTACGCACTGGACAAATTGCGGTCGATCTCATGCGGCCTGTACACTTATTCTATCAGGCGATGAGCCGGGAATGGGGCCAGGTATATTATCAGTTTCTTTATAAATTTATCCCGATTTATGCCCTCTACTACTTCATTTTCTCCTTACAGCTTCCACATCACGCTTCGGTTTATGGCTGGACAGCGATTGCGCTCGTCTTGGCGGCATATATCTCCATTTGCACAAATTATTTGATAGGCGTAGCAGCCTTGTGGACCACAGAATCTCGTTGGTTTTACTGGGTTAATTATTCCTTCAGTACACTGCTCTCTGGTTTTTTCATTCCTCTAGAATGGTTGCCAGGTTGGCTCCGCACAATTAGTTTTTACACACCATATCCTTATCTACTCTATTACCCAACTCGTATCTACATGCAGCTTGAACAAGGAACTGTTGTGCTCGGCGCTCTTGCTTGGGGCATCGGGTTTACTTGCGTCTGTCTGGCGGTTACGCAGGGGGTACGCAGAAAGCTGGAGGTGCAGGGCGGATGATGTCAGTGAGGCTCTATATGCTGCTGATCAAGGCGAGCTTGCGAAGCCGAATGCAGTATAAGTTTAATTTCTTTTTTTCGACTGTGATGGCTTCCTTTGTACATATCTCAGAATTTCTGATGGTGGCGTTGGTGATGATGCGTTTTGGCAATATCAAAGGCTGGACACTGTATGAGGTGTGCTATCTGTATGGAGTCATGATGATATCCAAAGCGATTTATCGCACGCTAGCTTCCGATGTGCATCATCTAGAGAAATATCTCGTTTCGGGTGATCTGGATGCACTTCTCACACGGCCTGTCCCTGTACTGTTAGCGCTGATGACACAAAATTCACGGCTCTTATTTGCCGAAGTTGGGCAAGGCATCATTTTATTGTTTATTGCTATGAAAGCTTTAATGGCTGATGGACAAATCGGATGGTCAGCCGTTCCTTTAACGGTGTTAATTATCATGACGGGTGCCATTATTTTATTCGCCATAGGCTTGGCAACTGCGGCTGCTGGCTTTTGGCTGACACGGATTGAATCCCTGCAAAATATGACCGAAGACGCTTCCCAAACCGCGGCGCGCTATCCGCTTTCTTTGTATCCAAAGTGGCTGCAGGGGGCGCTATTGGTGCTCGTTCCGGTAGGCTTCGTCAATTACATACCTACTTTATATTTGCTGAGACATCAAGGCGGCATAGGGATGCTGCTAGGAACCATTGCTGTTTCATTCGCTGCGCTCTGGCTGGCTATGCGTTTCTGGAAGCTAGGATTATCTCGCTATCAAAGCACAGGAAGTTAACCGAGGGCTTCATACAAGGAGGGATCACAAGAAACATGATAACCGTAACGAATTTACGCAAAACTTTCCAAACTCCGATAGTCAAAGATGGTAAGTTCTCAGGTATTCGAACGTTGTTCTCACGAGCCTATAAAGAGAAGGAAGCTGTACGCGATGTAAGCTTCGAGATTGAATCTGGAGAGTTCGTCGGGTATATTGGACCTAATGGAGCAGGAAAGTCTACAACGATCAAAATGCTCACCGGCATTCTACACCCAACCTCCGGCGAAGTGCTTATTCACGGCTATAGTCCTCAGAAGCATCGAAGACGAGTCGTAAAGCAGCTTGGCGTTGTATTCGGTCAGCGCAGTCAGCTGTGGTGGGATTTGCCGGTTAAGGATTCCTATGAAATTCTAACGGCGATGTATCGGGTGGAGGAAAGCACCGCACGCCGCAGATTAGGCGAATTGACTGAGCTTCTTGAACTGAAGGAGCTGATGGATACACCTGTCCGGAAGCTTTCCCTTGGGCAGCGGATGCGGGCCGATTTGGCGGCTTCGATGCTGCATGATCCGGATATTTTGTTTCTGGATGAGCCTACCATCGGGTTGGATGTTGTCGCCAAGCGAAACATTCGCGGCTTTCTTCAGACATTAAATCGAGATTTCGGTAAGACGATTCTGCTGACAACGCATGATATGGATGATATCGAGCAATTGTGTAAACGAGTCATCGTCATTAATCATGGGCAAATTGGCTATGACGGGTCGATCGATGAGCTGCGGGATCGCATTGGCTTACCGACGATGATGAAGGTCACTTATCGAGGCGATATTCAAGTCCCAACTAGTTGGGAGCTTCCGTTTCGTGTGGTGGAGCAAGAAGCGAATAGTCTCACGATCGCTTGCAACCGCCAGGAGCTGAAAGCGATGGAAGTGCTGCGTATCGTCAGCAGCTGGGGCGATATGGACGATGTACATATGGAAGAGCCTGAGTTTGAAGAGGTGATCCACGGGGTATATAAATAGATAGAAGTGGAGTGAGACCGTATGCCTATAGAGAACGAAGAACGGGAGAGGGAAACGCAGCGCGTTGCCTCTGTACGTGCCAATATACAGCAGCGAATTGAAGAGCTGCGCCAAACGGTGGATGAGCGCCGATCGGAAGCGACAGCGATTGGCCGCAGCTTTTGGGATGATATCTCAGTGAATGCGGATAATGCGGATGATTTGATTGAGACGGCAGCGAGTATGGCCCAGCAGGAGCATGTGCTGCAGGGCCAAGAACGCAGCTATCGCTTGGCGCAGGATGCGCTGCGTAAGCTGCAGCGTGTTGTCGATGCGCCGTATTTCAGCCGCATTGATTTCAAGGAGCGCGGGGAGCAGGAGCGCGAGAAGATTTACATCGGATTGACATCTTTTATAGATGCAAAGACGGATGAAATTCTTATCTACGACTGGCGTGCGCCCATAGCCAGCCTGTTCTATGATTATCCGCCGGGTCCAGCGACATATCGGACACCGGAGATGGATGTCAGCGGCGAGCTGATGCTCAAGCGGCAGTACATCATCAAAGCCGGCGTGCTGCAGGATGTGTTCGATACAGGGATCTCCATCGGTGATGAGATGCTTCAGCAGATGCTGAGCCGCAGTGCCGACGAGAAGATGCACAGTATCGTCACGACGATCCAGCGCGAGCAGAACCAGATCATCCGCGATGATCGGCACAAGGTGCTAGTCGTGCAGGGGGCGGCCGGCAGCGGCAAAACCTCCGTCGCGCTGCAGCGAATCGCGTATTTGCTCTACAAATATCGGACAACGCTTAGCGCCGACAATATGATTTTGTTCTCGCCGAACTCCTTGTTCAGCGACTACGTCTCTCACGTACTGCCGGAGCTAGGCGAAGCTACCATGCAGCAGACAACATTCCAAGACTATTTAACACATAAATTAAACGACATGGGTCTGACGCTGGAAGATCCCTACGATCAATTAGAGTTCATCCTTACGGGGACGGATCAAGATCCCGCCTATGCAGCGCGGCTGCAAAGCATTCATTACAAAGCATCCGCTGCTTTTCTCAGCGTCATTGAGGCCTACGGAGAGAAACTGAAAAATGGCGGAATTCGTTTTCTCGATTTATCCGTAGGTAAGAAAGTGTTGATTACTGCGGATGAGCTTAGCGAACGGTTTTACAGCAAATCCTCTATTCTTGCTCTGGGTGAACGGATGGAACAATTATCGGAGTGGATGCTGGAGAAGCTGGATGAGTTTCAAGCGGATGTACAGAAGAGGTTTTATCGTAAAATGGTGCGGGAACCGAAATATTTGGGCACCGAGACAGAGATGAAAAAGATGAGCAAGGTCAAAGCGCATAAAGCGATCGCTCCACTTAAGGAGAAGGCGCGAAAGCTCGCTTATGTGGACGTGCTCGGGATGTATCAAGATCTTTATACGAATAGTGAACTACATCAAGAGCTTATGCGCCATTCGGAGCAGCGTCTACCCGCAGCTTGGGATACGATAAGTACCTTCACGGCTGATGCGCTTGCTGGGGGAATGCTGCATTACGAAGATGCGACACCTCTTGTCTATTTGAAGGGCCTTGTTGAGGGTCAACTGCGTGTAGGTACCATCCGTTATTGTCTCGTGGATGAGGCGCAGGATTACTCGCCATTTCACTATGCGTACTTGAAAAAGCTGTTCCCACGTGCTCGGTTCACCCTGCTCGGGGACTGGAATCAAGGGATCTTCACGCATGCAAACGCGAGCAGCAGTACGGATGGCGAGGGGCAAACGAGCGAGTACAGCTCCATTAGCGAGCTGATGAAGGAAGACGAGACGGAGACAATCCGCCTCGTCAAGAGCTACCGCTCGACGCGCGAAATCGTCGATTTCGCTAGTCGTGTGCTGCCGGGCGGCGAGCCGATCGAGCCGTTCAGCCGCAGCGGCGAGGCGCCGCGTGTACTGCGCGCGGCGGACGAGACCGAACTCAGCCGCCTCGTGGCTGAGGCGGCCAAGGCCAGACGCGACGGCGGCGCAAGCTCCGTCGCGATCATTTGCAAGACCGAGCGCGAGACGCGGAGTGCGCACGCCAGCCTTAAGCCGCTGCTGCCGGGACTCGCGCGGATCACCAAAGAGACGCTGCACTATGAGGCAGGCGTCATGATCCTGCCGGCGTACCTCGCCAAAGGGCTCGAGTTCGACGCCGTTATTCTCTACGATGCCGGGGCGGCTGTCTACGCGGAAGCGAAGGAACGCAAGCTGTTTTACACCGCTTGTACCCGCGCACTTCATCACCTAGACGTATTCTATCTAGGTGAATTGACACCTTTTCTCCTGAACAAATAGACATACGTCCATACCTATCTGCCCTGCCCGACATAGGATATATCGAGCAACAACAAAGAAAAGGTTCTTGCAGGCAGAAGGGAGGAAGCACCATGTCAGGCGTAGGATATTCTAGCACAGCTGTCGTATTGGTACTGTACATTCTGTTGGTCATCATTCTTGCAACATTCTAATATAAAAATAGGATGCACAAAGCCGCCTTCCGATTAATCGGAGGGCGGCTTTTCTTGATAGATAAGATCCGATTTTAGAGTCATTCAGCTTTCGTTAGGGCAAATGGGCTATAGTGGTTACAAATGTTGTATTTTATACAACAATTTGCACGCCTAAAGGCTATTTTGCAACTTGAAGTTGCAGTTTGTACAACATTTTTAGCCCAAGTTGTTGCGAAATGGCCTTTATAGGACCAAATTGTTGTTGTACATAATGCAACAACTAATGGAAAAAGGCGAGATGTAGGTAGCAATTGTTGCACTTTCTACAACATCATTCATCCGTGAACATGGATTTATTCATCTAGCAACCTCAATTGAGCATAGTTGCAACATTCGGTTGGAATACGCGGTTTAGCTTGCTTAAAGTTGTACAAAGCTCAACTTTACACGGATAAGTATGCGAATGCTTCAGGCGCAAGCCGTGTTTCTTATTTTAGACCTCATTACTGGTCAACTTTTTGAATTTCCCCAAGTCTCGCTGAATATCAAATTATTCAGGCTCCTGCGTTTTTCCCAGTTGGCTGTCTCCAAAATGGGCTTCTCTGGATAATTTTCTGTGAATCCAATGGATAGCAATGCTACAGGATCAATATGAGGAGGTATTCCTAGGATATCTCGCACATCATTTTTCTTATAGAAGCTTACCCAGCCCATAGCTAATCCCTCTGCACATGCTGCTAACCACATGTTTTGAATCGCGCAAGCAACAGACATGATATCGGTTTCTGGTATAGAATTTCTTCCTAGCACATGAGAACCGCCGCGTGTTGGGTCACAAGTAACACAAATCGTGATTGGGGCTTGTTTGATGCCTTCGATCTTGAGATTTAGAAATTCGTCTTGACGTGTATCTTCATAATGAATAGCCAAAGCTCGTCTCTCTTTATCTGCCGCCCAAGCCAAACGCTCTTTCACTTTATCCGTAGAAATGATTATAAAATTCCAGGGTTGCATAAATCCAACTGAAGGACCATGGTGCGCTGCATTTAACAATTTCATTATTGTTTCTTCCGGGATAGGATCCGATAAAAATGTTCGTACATCTCGTCTTGTATAAATGCTCTTGTACAAGCCTTTCTTTTCTTCTTCCGTAAACATCCTTTCACCCCACCCCTTCACCAAGCTCACGTACGATGTAATTATTCATTAAATTTACACCCTCTCTTCTCTTTTTGCAATCGATTGAAGACCTAATTTCGATAGGCGACTAAATCTAATTTGTCGCACCGCATAATTCCACATGAATAGGAAATCTTAACTTATAAAAAGTTTCCACCTAATACCAATGCGGGAGAATAGCTTATGTCTGGAACCAAGAAAATTACCGCGCTTCAATTATATTATATCTTAATCCTATCCATTGGCATTACGAACCATGTCTTATTAATTCCGGTGCTGCTGCATTTTGGTAAGCGTGATTCCTGGTTCGGCGCAGCGGTCGCCTTGATTCCTTTGCTCATATGGGTATGTCTACTTTATATCGTTGTTAAACGTGTGAAACAGCAGAATATGATGGAGTGGATCAAACAAAAATTTGGAAAAGTGGTCGTTTTTCCATTCAAACTAGGTCTTATTGCCATTTGTTTTGCGCATTCGATAATAACGATAAAAGATATGGTGACATGGACACATGTGACCTATTTACCTCGGACACCGCCATTTATGATTAGTCTTCTGTTTATGATCTTTTGCTTTTTCGCGGCGAGATCAGGGCTGCGAGCGATTGCAATCACCTCAGGCATATTGCTACCGGTTGTAGCTCTTCTTGGTTTTTTTGTGATGGGAGCTAATTTCCAATATAAAGATTACAGCCTTCTTACGCCTTTATTTACACACGGTTATGGACCTACACTTACATCCATCATGCTCACTTGCGGCGCCTCCTTCGAACTGCTAGTTATCGTATTCCTCCAGCATCATGTCGATACGCGCATCCGGCTGTCGGCTTTATTGATTCTTGCAGCATGTATGATTGGACTTACCATAGGACCGTTAACGGGCTCCATTGCCATATTTGGCCCCTTTGAAGCCGCGGATTTAAGATATCCAGCTTTTGAACAATGGCGTATGGTGACCTTGGGAAAATATATTTCCCATTTGGATTTCTTGTCTATTTTCCAATGGATATCAGGGGCTTGTGTCCGGACGTCGATACTAATGTTTCTTAGTGTGGATCTAATTGGTATTCAAAAGAAGCGCACACGGACTCTAATGCTGATAGGGATCAGCCTGTTGTTGCTAGCGGCGAGCTTGTACCCAGTTACAGACAACCAGATGGTGCATCTAATTCAAAATAGATATTATCCCATTATGTTTGGAATAGGCTTAAGCTTGCTTCTTGTCTTGCTTGTGATGTCTATCCTGCCGGGGAAACGAAAGGAGAAGAATGCCTAATGCATGAGCAGGATTTACGGGATTGGTTTGCGT
This sequence comes from Paenibacillus germinis, assembly GCF_013141785.1. Taxonomy (NCBI): domain Bacteria; kingdom Bacillati; phylum Bacillota; class Bacilli; order Caryophanales; family Paenibacillaceae; genus Paenibacillus; species Paenibacillus germinis. The sequence continues at coordinate 33,204 of NZ_WHOC01000061.1, read as the reverse complement.
TGTCTGATGATGTCATCGTGAAATCTTACCGATTATCGGAAGCTCATCCGAAGGGGCGAGTGTTACTCATGTACTGTGAGGGTATGACCAATATGGATCATATCGAGAATCTCGTACTGCCTAAGCTTGAAGGTTTATTCAAAAATGAAGTTGATGCTAACGCCTCTAAGCTAGATGTGAATACGATGCTTCAATTGATTGAAATTACGGGTCCTAATGCCATGGAGTCAATGACAGTTTCATTGTATGCAGGATCGCTGATCTTATTTTTCGAAGAGACGCAATTGCTGTATGCACTGGATATTTCTGCGCCTCCCAATCGCTCACCAGAGGAATCAAGTACAGAGACTTCCATCAAAGGTCCGAGAGATGCCTTTACAGAAAGCATAGTTACGAATATCGCGCTCGTTCGCAAACGCTTGCTGACGCGCAGTTTTTGCGTTGAAAAAATGCAAATTGGAACGAGAAGTAACACCTCGTTAGCTCTCCTCTATATAGACGATGTAATAAATGCTAATATCCTCCAGGAAGCAAAGCAGCGGCTTCAAGCTATTAACGTTGATGCCCTGATTAGCAGCTCGCAATTAGAAGGTGAGATGTCTGGGCGCAAATACCCATTCTTTCCTCTATTGGATTATGCGGGAAGACCCGATTATATAGCGGATTGTTTGCTGCGCGGACGATTCGCGGTCATCGTGGACGGTTCCCCCATGGTTGTTATTGCGCCGGCGAATTTGATGTTTATATTGAAATCCCCTGAAGATGTGCATGCCCCCTACTATTATGTCGCGTTCGAACGTATTTTGCGTATAGGCGGGTTGATCGTTTCAGCCTTATTGCCTGGTTTTTGGATTTCACTATCCGCCTTTAATCTGGACCAAATCCCGTATCCGTTAGTAGCTACTATCGCTACATCCAGGTTGGGTTTACCCTTGTCAGGTCCGATGGATTTTATTATCATGCTGCTGCTGTTCGAAATGTTTCGTGAAGCGGGAGCGCGGCTGCCCAAGGTGGTAGGTCAAACGGTCACTGTCGTTGGCGGGCTTATTGTTGGGGACGCCGCGATACGTTCGGGAATTACGAGCCCTACAACATTAGTGGTGACCTCCATTTCGACGATATCGATGTACACCCTAGTGAATCAATCGCTAGCGGGAACGATTACCGTGCTGCGGATCATAATTTTAATCATATCCACAATTTTTGGTATTTACGGGTTTATGGTATCCCTCATGGGGCTCGTTTTATATTTGTCAACATTAGAATCATTCGGAGTGCCTTACTTATCGCCCTTGTCGCCACCTCAGTTCAGGGATATTATCTCTTCCGTATTGGCCAAGCCGTGGAACAAAATGAAGCGAAGACCGAAGGCATTACATACGAAGGATGACACACGCCAAGGCGGGGAGTCCTCATGATAACGAAAGGGTTAGGGCGACTGGTCTTCGGAATGCTGCTTCTGGTAAGTCAGACAGGCTGTTGGGATATAAAGACGATCCAAGATACGAATTACATTACTGCGATAGGCTTCGATTATCAAAAAGGGCGCTATGTCGTATACTGCCAAATGTTAGACTTCTCCAGCGTGGCTAAACAGGAGGGCGGTAAAGGAGGACCTTCCATGATTTGGGTTGGACAAGAGGAAGGGGACACGGTTGATGATGCTTACACCCGTTTGTACAAAACAACACAGCAGCGAGTCTTTTGGGGACATGTAGGAGCTTATGTTTTTACAAGAGAGGCACTTAAGCAAGGTGTAGGTAATTTTACTGATAGTTCCGTACGTTATGGTGAAACGAGGTATACCCAATGGGTTTATAGTACGGATGAGCCTATAGAGACGATTTTTTCGGTCATCCCTTTTTTTAATGTCTCCCCTCTGTCTTCTATTCTTATGCAGCCTGTAGAAAATTACCTTCAACGTTCTTATATTCGACCGCTCAAATTGTATAGGGTTGCTGCCCTAACCAGAGAGCCTGGGAACACGGTGATGATGCCCACCTTGGCCATTCGTAAGGACGTGTGGGTGAAAAATAAAAAAACAGATCCTAAATTAGAAGTCAGCGGTGTTTATGCAATTGCTAAAAAAAATCATGTGGAATGGCTGTCAGAGGATGAATTCAAAGGTGCGCGTTGGTTAGAAAAAAGCACCGTCCGTACACCTTTAGTCGTTTATATAAATGGGAAAGCTGGACTATCTGTTTCTATTCAGAAGCCTGAAGCCCGCATTACATCTCGAATGGAAGGAGATCAACCTTTATTCGATATTCATATCGAAGCCAAGGCAATCGTTGCCGAATTGCTGGAGAACGTTGATGAAGATACGCTGAAAAAACAGGTTGTCAAACAAATCGCAGAGGAAATCGAACAAACGTTTAAGCAGGGAAGAAGCCGTGATACGGATGTCTATCAGCTAGAACATGTATTATATAAACAAGCTTTTCCTGAGTGGTCTAAGCTTACAACTAACGGAGAGAAACCGCTGGAAAATTATCAATTAGGCGATATAAAAGTAGATATCCAGCTAACCCACTCCGGGATGCTTATGATGAGAGAAAAAGAGCAGCAATACTAGCTATTGACCCATATTTGAAGCCTTCATATCCGCAGATATCGCGGTTTTGGAGGCTTTTTTTAATAAAGTTTTAAGAATTGTTTTAGGCACGGTTAATAGGTGATTTAGAGGCAGTTAATGCGGAGGGGATAAGATGAATACATGGAAGCGAGGAACGCATCCAAATTAGATAAAGCGTATGAATACGCGGAGGAAATAAGATATGAATAAGAAGTTAGCGATGATGGGATTAGGCGTTGCGGTAGGCAGCATGATGCTAGTGACCTCGGTATATGCAGGTGTGGGAGACGCTCCCGGGTATGAAACATTCAAATCAGCATTCAAAAAGACAGCAGCAGTGGAGAATGTGACTCGCCAGGTGAACGTATCTCTACAGGACAATGGAGCTTCATTACTCAATGTGAAATCAACGATTAAGAGCACAGGTGTCGATCACGCCGGCAGCGCAGTAGTTACAGTGAAAAGTGGAACGGATGAGCAAACCATTCATTTCTATAGCCAAGATGGGAAGCAAATTGTAAAGACAGAAGATTCCGAGGTGTATAAAGTGCTGGAAGGTGAGGGCATGCCGGACAAATTCAAAGGGCATGAACGCGCAAACCACACACCTGACCCACAAGTGATTAGCGAAGTGGAAAATGTAGTCGATGCATTGGTTGGTAACCTGAAGAACTATGTAACTATGAGTGAAGCGCCTGGTAACGTGAAGGACATTCATTTCAAACTGTCCGGTAGTCAGATTTCACCTGTTGTGAACACAATTGGCTCGCTGGTTATTAAACACGGCACTGTTGAGAACAGTCACCGTCCTCTACCGGCTAAAGCGGATACCCTTGGTGTAGATGTAACAACACTCAAAAACAGCCTGCCTCAGCTTGTAACAGACATCAAAATGGATGAGGTCGAAATGAATGCAAGTGTGGACGCGGATAACCACATTACGAATCAAACGGCACAAATTCATATTTCCGGTAAAGATGCTCAGGGGGCAGCGCATGATGTGGTCTTGAGTGTTGATATGACACTATCTAGCCTGAACTCGACAACGCCGGATACGATTGATTTGAACGGAAAACAAGTGGAAAATGTGAAGTTTGATGAGAATTCCCGCAAAAACTGGGGAGAGAAGCATTAATAGAAAGACGAGAGGAGGACTCAACGATCGTTGACCTCCTCATTCATCCTGAAAGGCGGCCCGTTCATGAAGCCTGTAGTAGAAATTAAGAACCTCACGAAAACTTACAAAAATTTGCGCGGCATCCATCAAGTGAATATGACCGTGCAGCAAGGCGATATCTATGGTTTCTTCGGACCCAATGGCGCCGGTAAAACATCAGTGATGAAGATCATGACTGGTTTAACCAGAGCACAGCAAGGCGAAGTAAAGCTGTTCGGCCATGATGTGTCTACGCATTATGAGCAGGCAATGGCGAAGGTTGGCGTGTTGATTGAAACTGCTGAAGCTTATACCTATATGAGCGGGAAGCGGAATCTGGAGCTAGCGGCGCGCTTTTATCCTGGAATCGGCAAGCACCGAGTGGATGAAGTGCTGGAGATCGTTGGACTCACCCCTTTTCAGCACGAAAAGGTTGCGGGCTACTCACTGGGCATGAAGCAGCGGCTCGGACTAGCGGCAGCCATGCTATCGAAGCCTGAACTGCTAATTCTCGATGAGCCGACCAATGGCCTCGATATTGAAGGGATGGTTCATATTCGTGAAATCATCATGCACTTAGCGCGTGAAGAGCGAATTACTTTCCTTATCTCCAGCCATCTCATTCATGAAATGGAGCTGATGTGCAATCGCATGGGCATCATTCACCAAGGACGGCTTGTTCGCGAGGGACTCGTATCCGAATTATCCAAAGGCAGCGCGACGCTGGAAGAAGCGTACTTGCGCGAAATCAATGAAGTCAGGAGGCTCGCTGCCCATGCATAGCTTAACCGCCAACGTCTGGAACGAAACGATCAAACTCGTATCGAAGAAGAAAACCATTTTCTTCCTAGCTATTACGCTGCTTCTTCCGGTTATTGCAGGCTTATTGCTTGCACGCTTTCAAAGCGGCATCGGCATCGGAGCCATTGCATCGGGTGATTTCCCTATCGTCATGCTTGGTTTGTTTACGAGTATATTCTTGCCTTTGTTCGTATTCATGGGAGCCGCGGATGTATTCGCTGGTGAGATGGGTGAACGCACGATGAAGAATACGCTCACTCGGCCCATCACTCGGTTTAAGGTCTTTGCATCCAAGCAAATTGCGCTGGGCGTGTACATTGCACTTTATTTAATTGCAGGTTTGCTGGCTTCGATCGTATCCGCCTTATTTTTCCAAGACTTCGGAGGCGTAAGTACAGTACTTACTTGGTTCCTCGCCTATGGCTCAGCATTCATTCCTCTGCTTGTGCTCAGTATTGCAGCCGTGCTTCTCGCGCAGTTCTTCTCCAGCAGCAGCTCCGCATTGACCGTTAGCATTCTTCTTTATTTGGCGTTTAAAGTAGCTGCTTTTTTCATTCCGCAGATTGCAACCTACTCGCCAACAGCTTACACAGATTGGCATATGCTCTGGATTGGCAGCTCCATGGCCATTGGCAAGATGAGCAGCATCTTTATGTTTTTGATGGCGTGTAGTATATTGTTTTTTACAGCAGGATTTTATTTGTTTGATAAAAAGGAGATTTGATCCGGATGTCGATTCGTTTACGGCTGGTACTTTCTTATATAGCCATGCTGCTTGTACCACTAGTGCTCTCCGTACTAGCCGTGATCTTAATCAGCGTCGCAACGTTTGGGAATCTGAAGTCCGTCTTTCAGGTTGATTTCTCCCAAGGCAATCCGATCAAGCGTGTTGTTGATCAAGAGCTTGAAAATGTCGCTTATATGAAAGCGAAGACGGATACGGAACCGGAGGTTTTTCTGGATCCTGTTTTTGTGAAGGATCTAGAAGAAAGATTCCACAAAATTAATATGGGCATTATCATCCGGAAGGATAAAGAGATTACGTACGTTTCACCGTATATTAAGCAGGGTGAGGCTGAGGACACCTCCAAGCTGCCTTCTTTTGGCACATCTAAGGGTGAGTTTCAGCGCAATCATGGTTCCCTGTGGATAACTAGGCAGCAGGATTTTTTATTTTCAGATAAAAGTAAAGGCTCTGTATTCGTTTTTCTCGACGGCGGTCCCTTTCAAAAGTATCTTCACCAATTTTCAAAATCTGTCATTGTTACGTTTATTCTCATTCTTGTATTGACGAATGGTGTCCTGACATATTTCGTTTCTCGCAGTATTATTAGGCCTCTAAGAGCGCTCAAACGTGCAGCGGAGGAGATCAAGGAAGGCAATCTCGACTTTGAGATTGTACCGCATTCCGATGATGAAATCGGTGAGCTTAGTACGGCATTTGAAGAAATGCGGCGTAAGCTTAAGAAATCCGTGGAGGTTCAGCTTCAATATGAAGAGAACCGCAAGGAGCTTATTTCGAATATTTCCCACGATCTCAAGACACCAGTTACGGCGATTAAAGGATATGTTGAGGGGATAATGGACGGTGTATCGAATTCCCCAGACAAGCTGGATCGGTACATTCGAACCATCTATAACAAAGCAGCTGATATGGATCGGCTCATTGATGAATTATTTTTGTTCTCCAAGCTGGATTTGGGCAAAGTGCCCTTTCAATTCGAGAAGGTTGATCTCGGTCAATACGTGTTGGATTGCGCGCAGGAATTGCAGTTCGATATGGAGAAAAAAGGGGTTCAGTTCGCGCTCACCGAGCTGCCGAAGTCACCGCTATATGTAACGGCAGACCGTGACAAGCTCAGACGCGTATTGCTGAACATTATCGAAAATGCGATAAAATATAGTGAAGAAGGTAAGTGTCATATTACCTTAACGTTGAGAGAGATAGACGGCAATGCCGTCATTCAAATAAAAGATAGAGGTCAAGGCATATCAGAGGAGTCGCTTCCTCATATATTTGATCGTTTTTACCGGGCAGATCCTTCACGTAACACAGCTACCGGAGGAAGCGGGCTTGGACTGGCGATAGCCAAACAAATTATGGAAGAGCACGGCGGGAGAATCAGCGCATCCAGTATCATTGGACGGGGGACGACTGTGTACATGGCATTACCGCTTAGTCAGCAGGGGGAGAGCGAAGAATGAGTCGAATCTTAATTATTGAAGACGAGCAAAGTATTGCCGAGCTGGAGCGGGATTATTTGGAGATCAGCGGCTATGAAGTCGATATCGAAAATAGCGGGGACAAGGGGCTCCAGCGAGCCCTCTCCACGGAGTATGATCTCATTATTCTCGACCTTATGCTGCCGAAAGTGGATGGCTTCGAAATCTGCCGGCGTATTCGCAGTGAGAAGGACATTCCCATCGTGATGGTCTCCGCTAAAAAGGAAGACATCGATAAAATTCGCGGCCTCGGCCTCGGCGCTGACGATTACATGATCAAGCCCTTCAGCCCTAGCGAGCTGGTAGCCAGAGTAAAAGCCCATTTAGCTCGCTACGAACGGCTGATGGGACGGCGCGAAACGCGGAATGACGAGGTCCGCATTCGCGGTTTGATGATCGATAAAACAGCACGCCGTGTTTTTGTAAACGAGAAAGAAGTCGTCTTCACGACGAAAGAATTCGATCTGCTCACCCATCTCGCGATGAATCCGAATCGGGTGTACAGCAAAGAGCAGCTTTTTGACCTTCTATGGGGCATGGACGCCATGGGGGAAATCGCGACAGTGACAGTACATATTCGCAAACTGCGCGAGAAAATCGAACAAGATCCGTCCAACCCGCAATACATCGAGACGATCTGGGGCGCGGGATATCGGTTTCGGATATAACGGGAAAGCCTGGGAAGAGTGTAGACTCTTCTTGGGCTTTTTGTTTTGTGGGGTTTTATTGCCCACGCCAGCCGAAAGCGCGTTTTTAGCGCCTAATCGTCTAAGCTCCATTGCTCACACCCGCCAAAAGCGCGGAAATCGACTTCTCCGGCTCCATATTGCAGCCTCGCGCTGGAGTCGCAATGAGATAAGCGCGTTTTCGGAGCCTATTTCGGTAAACGCCAGCTGAAAGCGCGTTTTTAGCGCCTAATCGTCTAAGCTCCGTTGCTTAGAACCGCCGAAAGCGCGGAAATCGGCTTCTCCTGCTCCATATTTCAGCCTTGCGCCGGAGTCGCAATGAGAAAAGCGCGTTTTCGGAGCCTATTTCGGTGGACGCCAGCCGAAAGCGCGTGTTTAGCGCCTAATCGTCTAAGCTCCGTTGCTCACATCCGCCGAAAGCGCGGAAATCGACTTCTTCGGCTCCATATTTCAGCCTCGCGCCGGTGTCGCCTTGAGATAAGCGCGTTTTCGGAGCCAATATGATGATTTTTTAATTAACAAATGGTCATATACTCCATTTGAATGTTAAGATATTGTAAAGGTAATTTAGATGGAGGAGAAACTTACAATGATGCTGTCCGTGGATGTAAACATTTTAATGAGATTAGGGATATCCGCTATTTTCGGTTTAATTATTGGTCTTGAACGAGAAATCAGGAATAAACCGCTAGGTCTGAAAACTTCTTTAGTCATTTGCTTGAGCAGTTGTTTGTTGACGATAGTTTCAATCGAATCAGCAAATAAATATGCGGTTATGGGACTTCATGTCATGGATCCGATGCGGCTTGCTGCGCAAGTAGTCAGCGGGATTGGTTTCCTCGGGGCAGGGGTGATTCTTCGTAAGCATAATGATGTCATAGTCGGGTTAACAACGGCTGCAATGATCTGGGGAGCGGCTGGACTTGGCATCGCGGTTGGGGCAGGTTTCTTTGTAGAAGCCTTTTTTGGACTCGTATTAATCATGATTAGCGTCGTTCTCTTGCCTTATTTTATTAAGAAAATGGGTCCAAGACCGCTGATTATGAAAGACCTACGCGTGAGGCTCGTCGTCTCCCATGACGGCAACTTAACTACGATTATCAAAGCGATCATTGCCAAAGGCTACAAGATGAAAAGCGTTCACATCAAAGAGCTGAACAAGGAGCAGCAAGAGCTGCATTTCATCGTGTATATTGATAGGAAATATGCTTCGGAAGTGTATGATGAGTTGAAAAGTATGGATTATATTGAGATTGCGGAAGTTGAGACTTTGTAGGAGACGAAAGAGATTGAACCGGATTGTGGCCTTTGGGCTGTGGTCCGGTTTTTTTAGTTTAGATTGAAACCCCTAATGAATCCGCGAATTTTGCTCCGAGTTCTTGGCAACTTTGCTTTTTTGGCAAATCAGACAGAATAACCAAAAACATTTTGTTGCTAATCGAAATAATGTAAGACCCGGTGGTATATTTGTAGGGGAACCTATTAGCTCATTTGTTGCAAAAAGTAGAATGGTATTAGGGACTGACAGTTTAGTGCTTCATATTCTGATGCTGCAAATGCAGGAGCTAACAGCAAATTAGGCGGTTATCTTAAGATGCCTAGGGATGTCGAATAGCGGCGTCTTCTCTAGGGCTTGCTGATACACGTAAACGATGACCTGCCCAAAATACTCCTGCCGAATTCGATACACCACATCTCCAAGAGTGAGATGCTTTTCGTTCTTCAGCCAGTCCTGACGCTGTGATTCTAAAAAGTTCTGCGTCAGATACTGAATGGCCCAATACCGCTGAATGCCTTCAAATGATAGCAACTGATATTGGTCAAAACCTAGCAGTTCTTTGAAATAGCGTTAGCCGGTTTCAATGTTCCAGCGCACGTGATAATAGCGTTGGATTGTAACGAGATCCAGAACCGCATAAGGAGGCTATACGTATGTTTATTCAAATCATTGAGTCCATTCTTGTATTAATTGGCCAATGACCAGATTGCTGGATATTTTGAAGGAAACCAATTTACGTATTTCGTTTACAGAAATGTTAAAGACGGTGGCACATCGAGAGATATTGGACAGGTATACAATGCGAAAACGGTTGATCTTATCTCTTTACGGTTTGGGAACGAACATCGGTTTAAAGCGTGACAGCGCCGGTGATCACGGTGAAGGCTATAAAGATCTCCTTACGTCCGACGTAAATTCATTCACAAGGATAACCTTTGCAAAGCGATTTCCGAAGTGTTGAACGCTATTTTCAAAATACGGGGCGTGGGACCAGAACCTCATGACGGAATCCGGTACCACGGCCGCGGTGTTAGGATTTATTGGCACGTAGAGAAAAATTCGACTTGCATCTATTCGCAGCTAAAGAGCACCTACAAAGAATGATTAATATTTTCATACTATGTGCTTTTTGGGTAGTTCTAATCCCCTTATCGCCTCATATTGGAAAATGTCCAACAGCATTCCTCGTTTTTGATAGACTTGCTATTTGGTGATGCCATAACGGCTGCAATGGCTTGATTCGTTCGCTAAAAAGAGCAATAATTATCAACATTTCCAGTTGAAAAAGACAAAAACGGTTCAATTTGTTGATGTTTATTCGTACTTATTTAATTGCGGGCGTTATTCTATAATGACTATGAAATCACTAAACAATAGGGGGGCAAGCAATGAATAGAATAAAAGGATCGGGACTGCTGGTCTCGACCGCGCTTGTGATGACAGCGCTTACAGGATGCGGGGAAGGCGGCGCCGAAAAAGAAAAAACCGCGGACAGCAAACCGGCAGTCAAAATGGAAACGGTCAAGGTATGGACGAATAGCGGTCACTCGAAAGAGCTGGTTACGCAAATGGTGGACCAATTCAATAATTCGACTGGGAAAGAAAAAGGGATTCACATTGAATATACGGTTCATGGAGGCGACTACGCCAAAATGCTGGAGGTGGCCATTACTTCCGGCCAAGCCCCCGAATTATTCAAAGCTACGGGCGTGTTGGGAGACAACGTCAAGAAAGACGCGCTGCTTGCCATCGAAGACATGCCGGGAGGCAAAGAATTCCTTAAAAATTATGAGGGGCTGCTGAACAACCCCAGCTTTACTTATAACGGCAAAACGTATTTGGTGCCTTCTTACGTAAATACGATCAAGCTGCTCTACAACAAAGAGATGTTCAAGAAAGCGGGAATCGTTGACGCGAACGGAGAGGCGAAACCGCCGGCGACATGGTCGGAGTTGGCGGGATACGCGAAGAAGCTGACAAATCCGGCAGAAAAAACGTATGGAATCGCTCTTCCGATGAAATGGTCCGGATATTTCGATTCGGAGCTGCTTCAGCCCTTCGTTTCCTCTGTCGGACATGAAATTTTCGATTATAAGTCGGGTACATTCCAATTCGGCGCATTCAAACCGGCGGTTGAATGGCTGATGCAAATCAAAGAAGACAAGAGCTTCTTTCCGGGCGCGGAAGGGCTGGACAACGATCCGGCAAGGGCTCAGTTCGCGGAAGGCAGAATCGGCATGAAGCTCGGCGCTTCATGGGATGTGGGCGTGCTGAACGATCAGTTCCCGGCGAAGATGGATTGGGGAGTTGCTCCTATTCCCGTCGTCGACCCGAACATCAAATATAAAGAGTTTACGCAGCCTTCGGGCTGGACGCATATTTCTAAATCGGCAAGCAAGAACAATCTAGATAAAGTTATGGAAGTGTTCAAATGGTTCAATTCCGACGAAGTGCTCGTGAAGCTTTACGAAGAGTCTAAGTTTATTCCTTATAAAGACAGCATCGTAAAAATGGCGAAAAAACAGCCGGAGAAAAAGGGCTGGAAGGAATTTGCGGACATCTCGAATTCATACCAGACGCTGACAGCGCCATCCGTTAAAATCGAGGGCGAGGATTATAAGCAGGTATTGATGAAAATTTGGGCTGGCGCAACGACTGTCGAGAAAGCGATTGCCGATCTTGATGCCCGGTACAACAGCTCATTAGAGAAAGCCGTGAAAGACGGCTCGCTCGATCTTAAGCCGTTCAAAAATGAAAGCTTTTCGATTAAGGTCAAGTAATTCGACGGGGGGACGGTCAGGGAAGACCGGGCCCCTGTTGCATCACGGAAGAAGGTGCCGCAATTGTTTTTTCGCAAAGAAGCGTTTCAATCGTATTTGATGCTTTCCCCTCAGTTGATCGGTTTTTTCATTTTCGCGATCTATCCGATCATCTGGGTTTTCCGCTGGGCTTGGTTCGACTACGACGGAATCGAGGTCACATACATCGGCTTTGAGAATTTCGTCAGACTGTTTACGAGAGATCCGAACTATTGGGACAGTCTCCTGAACACGTTCATCCTGTCGTTCGGTAAGCTAATTGTCGAAATTCCGCTCGCGCTTTTCCTTGCGGTGATGCTGCATGGAAATATACGGGGACGCCATTTTTTTCGCACGATGTTTTTCATGCCGAATATCGTCAGCGTAGCGATCATAGGTCTGCTCTTTTACTTTATGTTCGCGTCTTTTGAAGGGGTCGTCAACAATATGCTATTTGATTGGAAGCTGATCGACGAGCACGTAAACTGGTTCGGCAACAAGTGGACCGCTATGCTGGTCATCGCTATCGCCTCGGTCTGGCAAAATTTCGGCATTAACTTGCTGTTCTTCTTATCTGGCTTGCTGAACATCCCGGCCGACTTATACGAGTCCGCTCAAATCGACGGCGCCAATAAGAGACAGCAGTTTATGCAAATTACGCTTCCGATGCTGGCGCCGGTTATGCAGGTCGTCTGGATGCTTGCGATTATCGGAAGCTTGAAAATGACCGATCTGGTGCTAGTCCTGACGAATGGGCAGCCTGCCGGACAAACGGAAGTCGTCATGACGTACATTTTCAAGTACTTCTTCCGTTACGGTGAAGGCTCAGCGGTTGCGCAAATCGGTTACGCTTCGAGTCTCGGCCTCGTTACAGCCGTCATTATCGGCATCATTACAATCATTTATTTGGTCTTGACCAGACGAATGAGCAAAGTTTATTGAAGGCGGGATCACTTTGGACAGAGGATGGACGAAGGCTGCGAACAAGGCGCTCGCATATAGCTTTTTGCTTGTAGTATTGATTTTTACGGTATTTCCTTTACTGTATGTTTTTCTGGCATCGTTTAAATCGAATCAGGAAATATTGGCTTCCGGTTCGACGCTGCTGCCCCGGTCGTTCACCCTGGACAATTTCAGGCAGGCATGGGAATTGGCAGATTTCAAGCGCTATACATGGAACAGCATCTACTTTACCTTTTTTATCGTCATCGGTGTGTTGTTCAACTCCACTATGGCGGGATACGTATTTGCCCGCGGCAGATTTGCCGGGAAAAAGCTGATTTTCGGTCTCTTCACGAGTACGATGTTCCTTTCCTTGGGAAGCATCACACTTTACCCTCAGATGGAGATCGCGAAGCTGCTGCATATCCATACATCGTTGTGGGGAGTTATCATCATTCAAATTTTCGGGTTGCATATCGCCAATGTTTTTCTCGTTCGGAGCTTCGTCAATTCGATTCCGCATGAAATCGACGAGGCGGCCAAAATTGACGGCTGCAGCTTCTTCCGGACGTTCTGGAACGTCATTCTGCCTTTGCTCAAGCCGATTATTGCGACGATCGGACTCATCACGTTCAGACAAGCGTGGAACGAATACTTGATGCCTATGATATTCACCATTTCGAATCCGAAGCAAAGCACTCTGACCGTTGGGGTTGTAGCGCTGAAAAGCACCGGGGAGGCGGCAAGCTCCTGGAATCTGATGCTGGCGGGAACGATGATTTCGATTATCCCAATGCTCGCCGTATATTTGTTTCTTAACAGGTATTTCATCGCTGGTATGACGAGTGGGGCTATTAAGGGCTAACATTCAAGGAGGGACTTGGGATGGGAAAACGGATATGGGTTGTCATCAGCATGTTCGCGTTAATTTTTGGTTGCTTGGTTCCAACCGCACTGCCAAGCAAACGGACCTACGCCAACGGAATCAATATCGCCCCTCAGGCGACGGCGGCAGCCAGCTCGGTATCCACGCTAGGGGCCTTCGCTCCGGAGAAGGCGATTGATGGGATCCGCAATCTGAACGACAGCAGATGGGTTTCGGCAAGCGGAGGGCCTCATTGGTACGAGCTGGAATGGCCGAGTGGCGTAACGATCGGAAACGTCAAAGTGTGGAGCGGGAACATGAACGTGCCGGGATGGCATATTTCCGCTTACGATATTCAAGTTTGGGACGGCGGCGCGTGGAAAACGATCGGCTCGGTAAGCGGCAACAGGCAGGACGGCTATGCGGGGAAATACAACGACATCGTATTCTCGCCTGTTGTTACAACCAAGCTGAGAATGATGATTACGGGCCCATCTGCTTATCCGATCGCCACGGATGCAAGATTGCTTGAGCTCGAAGTCTACAGCGAAGAAGGAAGCATTTCTGTAAATACGGCTGTCTATGGGCAGACCATCGAGGGCTGGGGCGGCAATCTATACACGCTGTGGATGCGCGGGTTTGCTGCAGCGGATGCCCAGTATTACGATAAGATGTTTACGGAATTGAATACGACCCATATCAGGGTCCGCAACTATTGGTATTTGCTCGAACGGTCGAACGACGACAACGATCCCGCAACATTCGATTGGAGCGCCTTCGCGGCGGGTGATCAGGGCGATATGCATGAGGAGTTTCTCGCTCTTCGGGAGCTTGTGGACCGCGGCATCAAGCTCTCCTTCAGCCCATGGAGGATTCCGAGCTGGATGGCGGGCAAGCCGTTCGATTATGACTGGAGCAATAAGGTGATGGAGCTGCCGGCAGGCATGGACGACGAGTACGTGGAAAGCCTGGCCGCTTACTTCCTGTATGCCAGAGATCAATACGGCGTTAGTTTCGATTATATTTCCGTGGCGAATGAGCCGAATTACAAATATTTGACGAACGGCATCTTCTCGGGGACATATATTTACGGTATGTCGCCGGCCCGTTATTCGAGCATCACGGCCAAGCTGAAGCAGAAGCTGGAAGCCAACGGCTATTTCGCCGAATATATCGCAGCGGAAACGAGCCCCGGCAACTATACTTCCGTCAAGTATGCCAAAGAAACGTTGGAATCGGCGGATCCCGGCGTGTACGATATATTGGCTTATCATGCTTATGATAGGACGGTCAAAGGACTGAGCGCTTTTACGGATCTCGCCGGTCAGCATAACGTCCGGATTCACGTAGGAGAACAGGAGAATGAATCCCATATCAATCTGCAGGGAAAAGAGACCTGGCATCACGCGATTCAGAACGCTGTAGCTTTGCACGATACGCTCACATATGGCCGCGCGAATTTGACACTCTATTTTTCGTATTCCGCATCTCCCGGAGGCATTCTCGTTCTCTATGACGAAGTGAACAAAGTGTGGTATCCGACATATGACATGCTTAAGCATTTTTATAACGGAGTTCCGCAAAATTCGGTGATGCTGGAAAGCCTTCCGTCCAGCTCCTACGGAGGAGACGTGTATACGCTCGCTTTCCTTAAGCCGGACGGCAATTTGGAAATCATTCTGATCAACCGCTCCGAAACGGATAGCCACACGATCACCCTAAAAGCGGGCGACCGGGATTTCTCGGTTATCAAGAGTTATGCAGCAGCCAAGTACGTCGCAGACGGCTTTGCTTCCAGCACCGAAACGGGCGGCATGTCCATTACGTTGTCTCCGCAAAGCATTTACTCGCTGTCCGAAATGGAGGAATCGCATGAAGCAGCCTTTGATACGTTAGTAAATCTTACCATGCAGTTTATCGAAGGCCCCGGCTCCCAAGGGTTAGCAGAGTCGCTGCTGAAGAAGCTGGAGCACACCCGCGAGAAGCGTGATAAAGGGGACGAGGCTGGAGCGGTTAAACAACTCGACGCGTACATCAATGAAGTATCGGCGCAGCAAGGCAAGAAGATCACAGAAGAGCGCGTTCGCATTCTGGTCAACATAGCAGAATGGCTTAAAAACGTCATATAAAATAAACGATGGAGCCGGCCGCGATTACAGGCGGCTCCGTTTGCTTTTTGCGAACGGGGCGGACAGCAGGGTTTTATTGTGCCTAGATAAATACCGGATGACAGCCGGCCTTTTTCTTGCTAGAGTGAATTTGAAGGAAGTTTGTCCAAGGAGAATCGCCGTGATTTATACCATTTTTCTGTTAACGCTGTTTTCGGTATTTTTGATCGTACGCAGCTATAAAAACCGCTATGCCTGGCTGCTCGTCATGATGGTCATCGGATTGAACCTGATCTTTCTTGGCATAATTCTTAACGTCGTGAAAGGAGGTACCTACAAATATCCCGAGAACGCCCTGTTTTTTCTGGACTATAAAATGTATTTGTATTTAAGCTCCCTGAAAATCAACTACTATGATACGTTCCGGCTGCAAAACTGGGGGACAGCCGTTTATTTGTTCAGTATTCCGCAGTTCGTTTTTACGTTTATCGTCAGTTCCTACCGCTCTTCAGGAAGGTTCAGCAAATGGCTTCGCTACGTGGCTTTTGCGCTTCCTCCGCTGTTTTACGTATGGTGCTACGATCCGGACACGAGATTTTTGGCATATATTTGGATAAAAGACCCCTTTTACCGGAATCACGACTTGTCCGCGGCTCTATACGGGATGGACGCATTGAACTTAGTCTGGGTGGCGTTGTATTTGTTTTATCCGATTTATTTGTTGTGCAGGCATATGGCGAGGACGAGCATTACATTAAAAAGGAAGCAAATTGTTTCGCTCGCCGCGAATTTGGGGCTGATGAACGTCTTGTTCGTATCGGTCTTCGCGGTGGGTCCCTTCAAACAATTTTACTTGTCAGCGGGCGGTTCGAACATGCTGTTCTTTCCGGCGCAGCTCGCGATTCCGGCTTTCTATTTTCAAGTGATGCCTGCCGTGATGCTGCTCGCCGTGCAAGGCATGATCGTGATCCTGGTCAAGTTCAAGGGGATCGATGCGACCAGTTTTTTTATGAAGCGCCAAATCAACCGCAATGTGAGCTCTTTGAATGCTAATTTGAAGGGCGTTTTCCATTCGTTTAAGAACACGATGTTTACCGTGAAAATATTGGCGGAGCAGGCCGAAAATAATTTCGGGAACGAGGACGGTCTGAAGGCCCTCAGGCGGCTTCAGCAAGTCAGCTTGACTTCCCTCAATCATATGGCTAAGGTACTCGATTCTTTGAAGGAAATCAAAGTGAAGCCGGCCAAAGTCAATGTGTCGGCATGCGCGGATGCAGCCTTTGAAAAGGCGAGGATCGGCGACGATATCGAGGTACGCAGAAAGTACCGCGCCCGCGACGTGTATGCTTATGCCGATCCGTACCATTTGACGGAGGCGCTAATCAATCTGCTGGTCAATGCCGCCGAAGCCATTAAGGCCGCCAAAAGGGAAAATGGCTTTATTTCCATCGAAATCGCTGCCGAACAGGAATGGGTGCTGATTAGGATTACCGATAACGGTACGGGCATCGACAAGAAAGAACAGAAAAAAATATTTAACCCGCTGTATTCCACGAAATCCAAACACGAAAACTGGGGAGTCGGACTTTCTTACGTATTCCGGGTCATCGAGGCGCATTTGGGCTTTATAGCGGTTGAAAGTGAGAAGGGGCAGTACACGGCATTTGACGTTATTTTGCCGATAGCAGGCGCAGGAAGGGGGGATGGGAAATGGAAGAAATCCGCATCGTCGTGACCGATGATATCGAAGATATCCGCGATTATTTCAAGATGATACTCGACAGGGAGGCCGACATCGAGGTTATCGGCATGGCTGCCAGCGGCGAGGAATCCGTCCGTATCGTATCCGCCTGCAGTCCGGATATCGTGCTGATGGATATCGAGATGGAGTCCGCGATGGCCGGCATCGAAGCGATCGCCCGCATTAAGGCGGAGAAGCCGTATGTTAAGATCATCGTGCTCACCATTCACGAGGAGGACGAAGTCCTATTTAAGGCTTACGGGGCCGGAGCGGTCGATTATATTGTTAAAACGAGCTCCATCGCCGACATTTTGAATTCGATCCGCAGCGCCCATCAAAACCGGTTGTATATGAGGCCTGAAATAGCAGGCAAAATATTGGGTGAATTCACCAAGCTCCAGAACGAAAAAAACAGCTTGATCTACACGTTGAACATCGTTTCCAAACTGACCGATACCGAATTCGGCATCCTCACGGCCGTCTACAAAGGGTTCACTTACAAGGAAATCGCCAAAGAGAGGCATGTCGAAGAAGTCACGATTCGCACGCAGGTAAACAAAATTTTGAAAAAGTTCGAGAAAGGCAGCATGAAAGAAGTGGTTTCGATACTGCGGGAGCTGAAAATACTCGATATTTACTCTCGGTGAGGGCAGGTAATAGGGGCATTCATGGTAATATCCCCTTTAAGTAGACACTCAGAAAAAAACCTTATGGTACCATGAGGAATGAGTGCAACTTGAAGGGGATTTTTTATGGCTAAAAAAGGACAGACATTTAATCAATATACAGAGGAATTTAAGCTAGTTGCAGTTCAGGAATACATGAAGGGATCATCCTACCAATTTCACCGGTAAGTACCCCCAGAAAACGATGCTCCACCGCAAGATGCAGACGAGCGAAGGCTTCCTGGTGTGCTAGGAATTCAAAGCAAGCCATACGGTCCAATTCACGTGTAAAGGGACGGACGACTGTCATCTCCACATTCATCATTCGTCTTCACCTCCTTGGGCAAATTGCAGGCCTTCATCCTGCCGACCAGCTTCTCGCCGCTTTTGCGCAAGGTCGGCGTTTGTCAAGCAAGTTGTCGTAGACCCCTAAAAATATGTATAGCCTAAGAGTATCGGATATGTTTGGTTAATGTCTTGCTGATGCGTTCAGGGTTCAGGGTTCAGCCATGCTTCAAAAAGATTGATAGACCTCAATCCTCGCATTGAGGGAAACGACCTACCCACATACCGCAAGTTTGCTTTTCAAAGGTTGTTAAAAAGGAACTACTCTAGGCATGGCAAAGCACCTCACATCTACGTAGTGAATGGAAGAAACAGAAAGAAATATTGACAAATCAAAAACAAGGCGGTAGGATTCGGCGCAACATGTGAGCAGGAGGTGGAGGTGGGACTAGAACTAAGTGTCTACACGACTTAAGAGATAAAATCATGGTACAATATGGCTCAAGAAATGATATCGGTTAATGAAAAGGGGAGCTTACATGGAGGATGTTCTGTTGCATTTAAAAAATCTTGGCTTCACGGACCTTGAAGCTAAGTGCCTGCACGTGCTCGCCGAAAGCGGCACGCAGACGGGCTACGAAATCGCCAAGCATCTTGGCGTTTCGCGCTCGAATGTTTACTCTGCGCTGCAGAAGCTCGCGGAGAAGGGGGCTGTGCTCACTAGTCACGGTGAGCCGACGCATTATCAGAGCGTGCCGATCGAAGAGATCGGCGAGCGAATTGAAGCGGAGCTGCAAGCCTCGATCCGCTACGTGAAAGCGCACATGCCCAAGCAGGATGCGCACCGCTCCGAGTACTTCAGCTTGGAGGGAGACGCGAAGGTCATCGAGCGTATACGAACTGAGCTGAAAAAGGCGAAGGAAGAGGCGCTCTGTGAGCTATGGTCGGAAGAAGCGCAGCTTCTGAAGGAAGTTCTTCGTCAAGTGCCTGCGCAAGGCGTGCGCTTGCTGGTTTCGACGATTGGCGAAGCGGAGCTGCCAAGCGGGGTTCATCAATTCCGGCACGGACGCGAAGAGGGTTGGCAGAAGCGCAATGGGCGGAAATTTACGCTGCTGATCGACCGTAAGCTGGCAATTGTTGGAACGCGGGGCGGCGATGAGCCGGCTCTGGCGATGATGACAGAGCATCCAGCGATGGTGGAGCTGCTGCTGAACAATTTTTTTCGCGATGTGGTGATCCACGAGCTGCAGCAGGATATGGGCGCAAAGCTGGAAGATAAATATGGCAAGAACTTCAAGAAAATTATTCAGAAGTACACCGAGGTGAAGGGGATAGATCCCCAACCGGCAGGAGTAGGGAAGTCGTTGGAAGGCAAGTCTAGTGAAGGAAAGTCTGCCGAAGGAAAAAGGAGAAAGAAGAAATGAAGCAGCATGACGGGGAACAAACGAAGATAGAGGGAATTCTACTCGCAGCGGAGGCACTCGTGAAGGAGAAGCTGGAGCGCGATAGCAGCGGCCACGACTGGTGGCATATCTATCGCGTCGTGCAGACGACGAAGCGCATTGCTGCCCAGGAGGGCGCCGACGGCTTCGTTTGCGAGCTTGCGGCGCTGCTTCACGACGTCGTCGATGAGAAGCTGAACGCTGATCCAGCCGCAGCGCAGCGCGAGCTGGAGGCGTGGCTCGCTGCTAGCGGCACGCCAGCGGAGCAAGTGCAGCACGTGCTGGAGATCATCAGCACGATGTCGTTCAAGGGCGGCGCGCGTCTACCGATGCGCACGCTGGAAGGCCAGGTCGTGCAGGATGCCGACCGGTTGGATGCGATAGGCGCGGTAGGCATCTCGCGCGTATTCGCTTATTCGGGCTGGAAAGGCCGCCCGATTCACGATCCTACCGTCATGGCACGTGAGCATATGACGGAGGAGGAGTATCGCGCTGGAAAAGATACCGCGATTAATCACTTCTATGAGAAGCTCCTGAAATTGAAGGAGCTTATGAACACAGCCTACGCCCGGCAGCTGGCAGAGGAGCGGCACCGCTTCATGGAGCAGTACCTCCAGCAGTTTTATGCGGAGTGGGAAGGCGAGCGATAACAAACGAAAAAGAGCCAATGATGGCTCTTTTTTTGGTGAGATAGGCTGATCTTTTCGCGGTTGCAGATAAGATTGTTGTACAGCGTACAACATATTTTTGGATTTCACGGTTCCAAATGAAACCTGTTGTACGTTGTACAACAATTTGTTCTAATTTGTTTCAAAAATGCCCGATTTGAAGGGAATTGCTGCACTTTATACAACAATGGAGTGGATATCCTCGCCTTCAGGGGCAAATTGTTGTATAAAGTGCAACTTCGCTTCTCTTTCGGTTATTAAGGTTTGATTTGGCCATCACTCAAAAGACGGCTTAGTTAGCGGACAATTCGGCAGCCCCAGAATCTCAACATTATACTCCGCCAGCTTGCGCAGGAAATAGCACGATTCGGGTATATGATGCTCAAGGAACCGTAGTGTCAACCGGCTAAGCAGTTCGGTTTCCTTATAATCCCGAATGACACCCTCGACGACATGGTAGAAACTGATGACGGTTTCGGCCACCTGCCGGGCAAACTTTTGCTGAACAGGAAAATTAGGCGCTGTGAAGCGGAGGAACCCGCGGATGGCTGTGTTTTTGACGATATGTGCGCCAAATTGTTGGCCGTATAGCTGTGTGGTTTTGATTAGCTCCATTTCTGTTGGGTCCAAATGATTGCCAAGAAGTACAGCGTGACCGAGCTGATCCTCAAGCCACATTTCCACCAGCGTAACGAGCGGAAGGGGCTCATAAGGGACGCCGTTCATCCAATAGTGCAGAATGCGTATGTACTCTCCGTTTTCCAAAAGGGTCCCATTGAAATAGACGGGAGTTAAGGAGACAACGATTTTATTTTGAATGCGCAGATGCTGCAAATAGCCCTCGAATTGATAGTATCCTTGAACAACAGGGTAAATATCGTTTGAGAGCTGAATCATCGTTGCCGAGGAGACAGGCAGTGCGGGGTCTGTTTTCAAAATACGGTTCCGCAGTTCTGTAAAAGCACCGATGTAACGTTTGGCGATCGTAATCCAATGCACCTCTTCATTTGCTAGCGCCTCGTCCACAAAGATGGCATGATCCTGTAAAATTTCGACCCAGAATAAATGCTCCTGCCAGGGTGTTATTATCCCATTAAGGCTCATGGAAAATTTCCTCCTATAACTAAAACTTTACGCCATCACATTCATTTATTACGCATCAACGAAGTGTATTCAACAAAAAAAGGTTCGAGAACGGTTTTCGTCGCATTTTGTGATAAAATAGAAAGAATGATTTATTAACTTCGAGCAGAAAGAGATGTTATGACAATGAAAAGAGAAGCAAAGTATATAGCGACGGTTTCCTTAGGGGTTATGGGAGCAGGTTTTCTGGCTACGCTGCCCACAGCGGTATCTTCAACCATATGGGGAACCTTTTTGCAGGGCGGTTTTGAGGCCGGAGTTGTAGGCGGCTTGGCTGACTGGTTTGCGGTTAGTGCCCTGTTCCGCCACCCTCTTGGCATTCCGATTCCGCATACGGCTCTATTGCCGAAGAATCGTGAGAAGATTACGAAAGCGCTTGTCTCGACGGTTGAAAATGAACTGCTTTCCAAAGAAACCATTCGTGTTCGTTTGCAGCAAATTCGTTTCTTAGAACGTGGACTTGAGCTGGCGGAGAGCCATCTGGACAAAGCGGCGCTTCACAAAGGACTTTCGACACTTGCCAAACAGGCTCTAAACGCGATTGATCTGGACAAATTGACGCCGCTTTTAGCGGAGGAAATTCATAAAGCACTCCAAGACGTGGATACGAGTCGACTCGTTAGTACGATTGTGGACAGCATTGTAGATGGCGGTTATGACGGCAAAACGTTTGATTTTGTTATCGATAAAGTGGAAGCATGGGCCGTTAAGGCGGATACGCGCGATCAGCTGGGTGCTATGGCGCTCAAAGCGTTCGAGGGTTTGCAGTCGAATGGCTTCATGGCATTTGCCGTTAATGCGTTCATCGGTATGGTGAATGAAGAGAAGATCGGGGGCATTATCCAGAACTTCGTTCTTTCTTACATCGAGCAAATGCGAACGAAGAATCATCCACGCAGGGAAGCGGTTCTTACTTTTATTCGGAATGAACTGAACAAGCTTGAGCGGAATCCAAAGCTTTTGGCTGAACTAGAAGGTTTGAAAGCGAAGCTGCCGGGCCTATTTGATCTGGATGAGAAATTATCGGGGCTGTTAGGGAGGTTGAAGGCGAAGGCAGAGGATTTCGTGGATCAGCCAGATTTTGTGCCTCAGCATGTGGTTCCGGTGGTTCGTAAAATGTTGATTTCAGTGAAAGAAAACGAGGATATGCTGCAGCGCGGCGAGAGCTGGATTCAAGAGCAAATCGCTGCTTATTTGGAGCAAAATCACAGCAAAATCGGTCTACTCGTCAAAGAAAATCTGGATAAGCTGACGAACGAAAAGCTGACCCAGTTGATGGAAGATAAGCTCGGCAATGATTTGCAGTGGATTCGTGTCAACGGTGCGATATGCGGATTTATTATCGGACTTGGCTTGGCAGGGTTAAAAATGCTGTTTTAAATGGAAAACGACGGGACATGCCCGAGTGGAGGTAGGCATTTTGATCGAGATTAAGGGAGTCAGTAAGACGTTTGTTCAGCGATTAGGCGGCAGCTATCAGGCGCTGGATAATATCACTTTAACGATTGGAAAAGGGGAGTTCGTCTCCTTGCTGGGCCCGTCTGGATGCGGGAAATCGACCGTGCTGAATTTGGTCGCAGGCTTCGATACGCAGAGCGATGGTATTATTCAGGTGAATGGGAAAAAGGTGACCGGCGCTGGAGCGGACCGTGTCGTCGTGTTCCAAGAGCATGGTCTATTCCCGTGGTTGACGGTGCTGGACAATGTGGCCTTCGGTCTCAAGCAGAAGGGCATTGGTAAAAAAGAGCGATACGAGCTGGCGATGGAGCAGATCAAAGCTGTGCATCTCAGCCGTTTTACAGATCGTTATCCGCATGAGCTTTCGGGCGGGATGAAGCAGCGGGCCGCAATTGCCCGTGCGCTTGCCATGGACCCAGAGATTTTGCTGATGGACGAGCCGTTCGCCGCTTTGGATGAGCAAACACGCCTTATTTTGCATAAAGAACTGGAAGAAATCTGGATGCGTACGCGCAAAACGATCCTCTTCATTACCCATAACATTCGTGAAGCCGTAATCCTCTCGGATCGTGTATTCGTGATGTCCACGCGTCCCGGAACGATTAAGAAGGAGTTCGCCGTGAAAGCGGCGAGACCTCGGGATAGCGCAGACACCGTCCTCCATCATGTGGAGAATTCGATCATGGACGCGCTGGCAGACGAGCTGGAGAAAGTGGTAAGGGAGGAGACTGGCGATGAGTACAGCATCAAGAAGAACGATTTTTCTGGTACTGCTTCTGATAGCTTGGGAGGCGGGATTTAGATTATTCGGATGGGGATGGAAGTTCCCTTCGCCCACCCAAACCTTGCAAGCCTTCTATGATGGATTGGTGCATGGAGAACTGCTCCAAGCGACATTTGCGAGTATGGCGAGGTTATTGGTTTCCTTTGCTTTGTCTTTGCTGATCGGTACAACACTTGGGTTCCTATTCGCACGTTACAGAATGTTGGATGATACACTTGGATTTCTGGTTGTTTCTTTGCAGACCATTCCGAGTATTGCTTGGCTGCCTTTTGCAATTATATGGTTCGGTCTTAACGAATCATCTGTTATTTTCATTACGACACTCGGAGCAACCTGGACGATGGCATTGGCCAGCCGCACAGGGATCAAAAACATCCCCCCTATTTATTTGCGCGCCGCGCAGACGATGGGGACGGGCAATGGGTTTAATTTATTCGTACAAGTTATGATTCCTGCCGCTTTCCCGCATCTGATCAATGGTGTTCGTACGGCTTGGGCTTTCGCATGGCGCGCGCTTGTTGCAGGTGAGCTTATTGCCAAAGGGGCTGGACTAGGCCAGCTGTTGCAGGATGGAAGAAATCTGGGCGATACATCACTGATGTTGTGTATTGTCATTATTATCGCGGTACTGGGCACGGTATCTGATCACTTCTGCTTTAAGAAACTCGAAGATAAAGTACTAGAGCGATACGGCCTCGCGGGCTCGAAGTCTTGAGCAGGGGGTGGGTCGGATGAGAAAACGTGCATGGCTGCTGATGCTGCTTATAGTTGTGGTTGCGATGTTGAGTGCTTGTGGTGAGAAGCTGACTCCTACAGGCAAAGCTCAAGTGGTACGAGTCGGCGTATTCAAAAATGTCACACATGCCGCAGCCTACATCGCGTTGGAAAAAGGTTATTTCGCCCGGGAATGGGGCAACGAAGTTAAGATTGAGGTTACAGCCTTCGATAACGGCTCTGACCTATCTATCGCTATGGCAACAGGGGATATCGATATCGGATTCGTTGGTCCTGGACCTGCGACAACCTTCTTTTTGAAAAGTGAGAACTATCGGGTCGTTTCCGGTTCAAATAATGGCGGTGCTGTATTAGTTGCGCGTAATGGCTCGGGAATTAATACCGTTAAAGATTTAGTAGATAAAACGATCGCGATCCCGTCCAAAGGAAACACGAACGAAATCTCGCTTCGAATGCTGCTGCAGCAAGAAGGTGTGAGCCTGGGCAGAGGTGCTGAGAGTGCGCACCTAATCGTGCGCTCCCCGTCGGATGCGCTGATCTCCTTCCGCCAGAAGGAGATCGATGCTGCGCTCGTCCCTGAGCCATGGGGGACACAGATCGAGAAGGCCGGACTTGGCAAAGTCGTCGTCGACTGGAAGGCGATCCCGCCGAACAACGGTGATTATCCGACGGTCATCATGGTCGCGAGCGACAAGTTCATTGCGCAGCACCGGGATATGGTGAAAGGCGCGATCAAGGCGAATAGGGATGGCATCGCGTTCATCCAGAACAATCCCGAGCAAGCCTATGATCTCATCAACAACCAACTGAAACAATACAGCGGTAAAGGGATGGACAAAGGCTTGATCAAAGCCTCGCTGAGCCGTTTGAAACTCACCACTGACGTTGACGTCAAGGTGATGGAGGAGATGGCGAAGGTGTCCATCGATGCACGCTATATTAAGGGCATTAACAAAGAGGAGCTCGATCTAAGCAAGTTCGTCGATCTATCGATGCTCGAAGAAGTAAAGAACGGGAAGTAAAAAGAAGAGCCTGATTCATCCTAGTGTAGATGAATCAGGCTCTTCTTTTCTTTACGTGCAGCACGAATAAGCGCGTTTTCCGCGCTTATACAGTACGGACGCGCAGGACGGTCAGCTGAGAAGTCGATTTTCGACCTCTCAGGCACTGTCGACGAGCTTCGGCTCGTGGAACTCCCGCTGAAAGCGCGTTTTTCGCGTTTATTTGTACGGGGCTGCAAGAATAAGCGCGTTTTCCGCGCTTATGCAGTACGGACGCGCAGGACGGTCAACTGAGAAGTCGAATTCCGACCACTCAAACACTGTCGACGAGCTTCGGCTCGTGGAACTCCCGCTGAAAGCGCGTTTTCGCGTTTTTTTTGTTTTTTGCTGCACGATGATCCTGCTGTCATTTACAGAAAATTAAGAATATTAAATGAAATTTTGTATTGTCAAATGAAGATTATGGATTTATACTAAAGGCAGATGTATATGGTAGCGATTTCAGAAAACGCTTACCTTGCGATTATTCAACAGAATTTTCTTTATTCATGTGCATTATGGAATCGGTACCAGAAAGGTTTACAGAAACCCAAAGGAAGGTGGTCATAACATGGAAACGAATCTGCCGCAAGCTAGAATTGGCGCTGCGGTGAAGAAGAAAAATGCTGATCTAGGGAAAAGAATACTACAGCACAAGCAATTATATCTCATGCTCCTTCCCTGTATTGTATTTTTCGTTATTTTTTCGTATATCCCGATGGGTGGACTCATGCTAGCCTTTAAGGATTACCAGTTTAATAAGGGAATCCTTGGTAGTCCTTGGGTGGGGGTGACGTATTTCAAAGCCTTTTTTAATGACTATCAAAGCGGGAAGCTGATTACAAACACATTGATTATCAGCAGTATCAAAGTATTTCTGGGTCTGCCTTTTCCGATTCTGCTTGCGCTGATGTTCAATGAGGTCAGAAGCCGAAGATTTCGCGGAATCACACAGAGCATTTCCTATTTGCCGCATTTTCTTTCCTGGGTTATCGTCATTGGTCTTATGCAGCGGGTGCTTGCTCCCGAAACGGGGCTGCTGAACGAGGCAATCCGATTCTTCGGTGGAGACGGAAGTACATTTTTCATGATGGAGAGCAAGTACTTTTATCCACTCATGTTTGGAAGTCATATTTGGCAAAGCATAGGCTGGGATTCCATCATTTATTTGGCCGCTATTGCTAGTATTAATCCTGAGCTGCATGAAGCCGCTAAGATTGATGGCGCTAATAAATGGCATGAAATCTGGCACGTTACCTTGCCGGGCATACGGTTAACGATTTCGATCCTGTTTATTTTGTCGCTGGGCAGCATTCTGCAGGCGGGATTTGATCAAATTTATCTCATGAGAACACCCGGGAATATGGAGTTAGCCGATATTCTTGACACCTATATCATTCGTGTAGGCCTTCAAAATGGACAATACGGCTATGCGACTGCTGTTGGTTTAATGCAGGGTGTTATTGGACTGATTCTTGTTGTAACTGCTAATAGAGCCTCCAAAAAGTTTTTTGACGAATCAGTATGGTAACGTTACCATGATTTCCGCTTTTCAACTGTTGAAGGACGCCTTCGGGTGTTGTTCATAAAAATTGAAAGATAAGGGGAGTATTGTATGAGCAAAAGATGGGTCAAATGGGTTACTATGCCTTTGGCAGCAAGTTTGCTGCTTGCCGGTTGTGAAAGTTCCAGTCAACCAGCAGGTGGAGGGGACAATGCGAGCTCAACACCGTCAACCACAGCCAGCAGCGGCAAGCCCGCAACTTGGATTGCAGACCGAACAATCAAGGGGCTTCTGTTTATTGACAGCGATGATATAACGAAAGACATCAATCCGGAGATTGCCAAGAAGCTGAAAGAAATGACAGGGATTACTTTGCAAATGGATGGTGTAAACTCGCAGCATGCGATTGACGGTCTGATTGCAGGGTTGGCTTCCAATGATTTACCGGACTTCATCGTGTATTATCTGAATAACAGCGGTCGTCAAGAAATGCCAGTCATTCTGAAAGCTGCCAAAGAAAACATGTTCACTGACCTGACTCCTCTTATCAAAGGTACAAAGATATACAGCAAATATTTGGATGATAAATATTTGCCGATTGATACGAAGAATGGTGTCATGTTCCGTCCGGAATTTAACGGCTCCAGTTACTTTGTCCATATGAACATTCAAAGAGAAGGCGGCTACGAAGAACGCAAGTATGTCGGAGGTCCTTTTATACGTAAAGATATTGCCGAAGCACTGAAGGTTGATCCTCGAACGATTAAAACAACGGATCAAGTGTATGAATTGGCCCAGAAGATCAAAGATGGCAATTTCAAAGATAAAAACGGAAAAGTGATTACCCCTCTTGGACCTAGATATTGGGGCAATAGCAATCACGAGAATGGCCCCCTGTTCAATGATATGACCTGGGGTGCGACTGACCAACACTTTGAAAAGAACAAGGAAGGTAAAATTGTTCACGAAAGCAAGACGGAATATCCGATGAAGCGTATTGAGTTCGTTCAGAAGCTTTTGAAGGATAAACTAATGGCTCCTGATTATTACGCGATGCAGGAAAACAAAGCGACTGAAGGAGCTATTAACGGTTCATTTGGCATTATCGGCGATATGCATAGCTATTTGGACTTCAATAAAGATATGAGTTATCTTCCGCTTGGACCTATTAATTCTGTGGATGGAAGCTACCGGATGTCTGTTGACTATAAGAGCGGGTCCTTGGCCTGGTCGATTCCGAAAACAACGAAAAATCCGCAGGATATCGTCAAATTGGCTGATTTCCTGGCCAGTCGTGAAGGCAAGCTGCTCTGGCAGTACGGTTTAGAGGGAAGAGACTTTACGCTGGATGCCAAAGGCAATCCGTTGGTCAAAAAAGAAGTATTGGAGCTACGGAACAAAGATCCGAAAGCGGCTATGGAGCTTGGCTTTGAGGGAGTAGGGAATAGCTGGGGAGGCTATCTCGGCAGTACGGATATTAACAGGCTGGGCGATTTCGGCGAAATGCAGTATGGCGATGCTGTTTCACCGGAAGCCAATGCAACACCGCTGAAAGTTGCTGAATACTGGGGCTATGACGAGAAAAAGAAAAACGCAATCATTAACGACGGCTATCGTCCGCTTTCATTTATTAACGAGCTAGCGACAGGCAATGAATTAAAAACAGCCTTAACGAACTACAATGAAAGCGTCATTCGCGCGTTCTATGCCAAAAGCATGGATGAAGCGCAAAAAATTCTAGATGCATCGAAGAAACAATTGCAGGCAGCTGGCTTGGACAAATTCGAAGAATTGCTTATGAAGAAGGATAGTGATCCTAAAACAAAGGTTATTCTCAAATAATGAATGGATGAGTAGGGAAGCGGGCGCTTCCCCCAGATCATGGCGGGAGCGCACTTCTTAGTACGGGGAGAGATTAACGTGGGAAATGAATTTTATAAGCTCTCAGCAGGTGAAAAAATATTCAAGTTCGTTAATTATGCACTCATTATTCTCCTGTGCCTGTCTATCATATTGCCTTTTCTAAATATACTGGCACTTTCCTTTAACGCAGGTAAGGATGCGGAAAGAGGAGGAATCTATTTCTGGCCTCGCGTTTGGACACTCGAAAATTATCGTGAAGTGTTTACATCGGCTAATATCGGCAAGGCATTTGCCATATCCATATTTCGTACGGCTCTAGGCACCATCGCAGGCGTGTTTTTAGCAGCTATGGCTGCTTATACGCTAAAAAGCAAGACGATGCCGGGCGTACGATTTTTTACGCTTATGATCTTTTTTACGATGTTGTTTTCTGGCGGCATTATTCCTTATTATATGCTGCTCAAAAGTCTGCATTTGACCAATACGATCTGGGTCTATGTCCTTCCGGGACTATACAGTGCGTGGAATTTGATCATCATGAGGACGTTTTTCCTGCAAATCAGCATCAGTCTAGAGGAATCAGCAAAGCTGGATGGCTGCAGCGACTTTGGTATTTTTATGCGGATTATCATGCCGCTCAGCAAGCCTGTGCTGGCAACGATCTCATTGTTTACAGCCGTGACTCATTGGAATGATTGGTTCACAGGTGCATTTTTTGTCCGAACCGCTTCGCTTAGACCTTTATCTACCCTGCTGCAAGAGATGTTGACCAAACAGGATGCGATTCGGGAATCCTTGATGCAGGCCGCCGGTACGACGCAATATCAAATGCTTGAACGCATGCAGCTTACGGGGGATTCCCTGAAGATGGCGACGATCATCGTGGTTGTGGCACCAATTATTGCTGCCTACCCTTTTATTCAGAAGTATTTTGCCAAGGGTGCGATGATTGGATCGGTCAAAGAATAAACGCTTAAAAGGAGAGGTTGTAAGTGACTGTAATAATAAATCCTTATGACAGAAAAGGTATCTGGCTGCGAGGCAGCTTTCACAACCACACGACCAATAGTGACGGGCATCATCCACTTTCAACCGTGTACCGCATGTATCATGATTATGACTTTCTAGGCATATCCGATCATGATCTGATTACCGAGCATGAGGGTGAGCACACGATTGGGACTGTATTTGAAGCCATTGAGGTGAGCAGTTCGCAAACGCACATGCTGCTTGTCCACCCTCCGAGATCTCTCATGGACGACTACTCCAATGAATTTTCGATAACCAATTATCAGAGACTTTCTGATATATGCATAGAGAACGGCGGCCTATCTATACTGGCTCATCCGAACCGTTTTTTCTCCCATTATTGGCGGCATGAGGATATGCTCAGCATGCAGCGGTACAATGGCATTGAGGTTGTGAATGGGGACGGAAATCCAGAATACGATATCGCGTTCGATAAATGGGATTACCTATTGTCCGCAGGACGCAGGGTATGGGGATTCGGAAATGATGACTCACACGTCTACGGGCAGGAGAAACGGGCCTGGAATATGGTCCTCACCGAAGAAAATACGAACGGAGCTATTCTTACCGCGATTCGGGAGGGCAGCTTTTATGTTTCTACAGGCTATGGCTTTGATGGAATTCGGGTAGAAGACGGTCAAATTATTTATGATCTTCGGTCGAGCCCATTATATGATAAAATGTATAAATATGTGACATTGATCGGTAAAGATGGCTGTATCCTTCATGAGGAAACAGGAAGAATCAACCAGGTGAAGTATACGGTCAAAGGCGATGAAGGTTATATCCGCATCGCTGTCTACTTGGAAGGTGGATTCGGGGCATTCGCTCAGCCGATTTTTGTCGAATAACAGAGAAAAATGTTCATGCTGCAAGC
This sequence comes from Paenibacillus germinis, assembly GCF_013141785.1. Classification (NCBI taxonomy): domain Bacteria; kingdom Bacillati; phylum Bacillota; class Bacilli; order Caryophanales; family Paenibacillaceae; genus Paenibacillus; species Paenibacillus germinis. The sequence goes on along the minus strand of NZ_WHOC01000061.1, from coordinate 2,537 downwards.
AAGGAAGGATGATAATCATGGCGCCCAAAATTAAAGATGTAGCCAAGAAAGCGGGAGTATCCGTAACCACTGTTTCCAGAGTGTTAAACGGAGAAAAATACGTGAAGGACGATCTGAAGGCCAAAGTGAAACGCGTGATTGACGAGCTTGGTTATGCGCCAAGCCACATCGCGAGGAGTTTGGTACGGAAGAAAACGAACCTGATTGGCGTCATTGTTCCCGATCTGACATCCAGCTTCTATTCCACTATTTTGAGCAGCATCGAGGAAACGGCGAGCTTGAATGATTACAACCTACTTGTCTGCAACATAATCGAGGATACGAATAAAGAGCTGAAATACTTGAATGTGTTTAAAGAGATGCGTGTAGACGGCATTATTATTATGCATGAGAAATTAAGCGATGAGATTCGCAGTTTTATTAATAAATTGGATATCCCAGTCATCTTTTCAAGTGTAAGACCCCTAGATCATAAGTTCGTTTCTGTCATTATCGATGATTACGAGGCGGCCTATGATGCGACCCGTTATTTAATTGAGCTCGGACATGAGCGAATTGCCTTTATCGGCGGGGATATGAGAGACATCACCTCAGGGCAGAACCGTTATGTAGGCTACCGGAATGCCCTCAAAGATAACCGGGTCAAGATTGTGAATGACTATATCCGGTTCGGCGACTATAAGACGCAGAGCGGATACAATCTGATGAAGGAACTGCTTGCCTGTGAACCTCGTCCTACCGCTTTATTTGCAGTAAGTGATGATATGGCGGTTGGAGCTATGAACTGCATTCATGACCATCAGCTAAAAGTTCCGGACGATATATCCATCATCGGCTTTGATGGAAGCCAACTGACGGAGCTCGTTCGTCCACGCTTGTCCTCCATGGAGCAGCCTATTCAGGACATGGGGAAAATTACGGTGGATACGCTGATTGAATTAATTTCAGATCCTACATTCAGTCCGAGGGAAGATTTGATCTTGGGACATAAACTTGTCGTGCGCGACAGCTGCAGGGCCTATCAAACTGAGAGATAGGACAGAGAACGGAGCGGGAGAGGAAGTGCGGAATGAACAAATTTGATGCGGTTGTCATCGGCGATGCCAATATTGATTTAGTAGTGGTGGGCTGTAATCAGATTCCTCTGCCTGGACAAGAAATTTTTGTTGAAGATATGTTGATGCATGTAGGCGGAGGTGCGGCTCTATTCACGATCTCGTTAGCCAAGCTAGGGCTGCATGTAGCCTTTAACGGTGTTCTTGGAGATGATGGCTACGGTCATTATATCCGGGAACAGTTTGGTCGATATGGTATCGATACCAGTCTGATCCTGACTAGCCAAACGAGTCGTACAGGCATAACGATAGCGATTAATCCGGAACAAGATCGTTCTTTCATTACCTATGCAGGATCAAACGCCGAGATGCAAGTAAGCGACCTGGATTTAGCTCAAGTAGCGTTAGGCAGACATGTCCACGTGACCGGTTATAGAGGGCGACGCAACCATGACGAATTCGTCGCAATGGCGAAGAAGTTGAAAGAGATGGGAGTCACACTATCTTGCGATGTAGGCTGGGATGATACCGGAGAATGGTATTCCGGGGTGTTTGAATTGATGCGTTATGTAGATGTCTTTCTGATGAACGAAACCGAGGCGCATCACTATACGGGCTTCGAACACATAGATGACAGCTTAAGCTATATGTCGGGCTTCTGCAAGCATGTTGTAATCAAGCTCGGACCTCAAGGAGCCGTAGCGATGAAAGACGGTTTGCAAACGTCTTGCCCCGGATTCTCGGTCAAAGCCTTAGATACGACAGGAGCAGGAGATTCATTTAATGCCGGTTACATGTATGGGTTCTTAACGGGGTTAAATGTCGAGACTTGCCTGTTATATGGCAACGTTTGTGGAGCCATGTCCGTCGGAGCTTATGGCGGCAGCACCGGTACCCCGGATCGGGAAGGGCTGGAAGCTTTTATTAGGCAAAATAAAGAACAGGGATCTGACCATTCTGAGGTGGTATAACGACTAGTCGCTGAATAGTTTGGAAAAGAGGATATGCGAGGCTTATCCTATATTCAGCTTGATTAGCTATGAATGATGCTAGTCATAACTCGAAAATTCGATTTTAGAGTCGTTCAGCAGCTTTGCGAGGGTAGTTGGGGGCAATGGTGGCACCAATGTTGCAGTTTCTACAACAATTCTCACGCCCAAAGGCTATTTTGCAAGTTAAAGTTGCAGTTTGGAGACTGTCGATTCATTCGACCAATCTTGCTCAACGTTGATTTGTCTTAAATCGGATCAATCGTCATATATGTAGAATTTAGGTTGCTGGATGAACGAATTCATATTCGCTGTTGAATGATGTTGTAGTAAATGCAACAATTTATGCCTAAATCTCGCCTCTCTACCTTCATTGTTGCATCATGTACAACAATTTAGCCCAATATAGACCACTTCGTAACAAATGTGCTCAAAATGTTGTGTGAAATGCAACTTCAAGTTGCAAAATAGCCTTTTGGTGTGTGAATTGTTG
>NZ_WHOC01000060.1:0-27265 GCF_013141785.1 Paenibacillus germinis | reverse complement strand
GTACTGCCCTGGGTGAAGAACGTCGGAAAGCCGTATGCGGGAAAACCGCACGTACGGTTTGATGAGGAGGGGCTGGCATCCCCAGCCCTTTACTCTACTTTTCGTAGCTTGTATTACATTAATAAGAGGTGTAAGCAAGATGATGACGAAATATATGTACATGGGCAATACATAAACTATTTTTTGTAAGTACAGCGGGGGAAAATATGAAAAAAGTTTACATAATCGGAATTGTAGCCAGTGGCAAGACAACACTTGCGAAGCAATTATCGAATAAAAGAAATATTCCCTGGTATGAGTTGGATAGTATAGTTCATCATATAACGGAGACTGGGAGACATAAGCGTACAGCCGCAGAGCAGGTTAAGGTTATTAAGGAAATTGATAAAAATGGTACTTGGATATTTGAAGGAACCGACCGCGAATCCTATCGTTGCTTATATGAAATGGCTGACACAATCATTTTTCTAGACACACCACTGTGGAAGCGGAGAATTAGAATCCTAACGCGGTTCTTCAAACAAAACCTTGGTATTGAAAAGTGTCATTATAAACCTGATATTACCATGTTAAAAATGATGTACAAATGGACACATGACTTTGAAAGTAATAGACCAGATTTTGAAGCAAAGTTACATTTATATAAAAATAAAGTAATTAGACTTTATGATAATAAAACTTGGATTTCGATATGAGATTGCACACTTAACTGGCAAAAGTTAAGTGTTTGCTGATTCAACTATCGAGGAACGATAGTTAAACATAAAGGGTTCCACATATTAGTCATGTTTAATATGTGGAACCATTTATTATATCTGACTTTCCTAAATCTAGGTCTTGATAAACCGTGTAAATAAAGTTGTAGACTGGCGGACGGACAGATTAGTATAACGTTACTGAGTTGCTTAAGCGAATCTCCTGAAAGTATATTTTGCATAAGTAGTCATTCGTGATACACTAAATCCCAATGTTTATTATATCGACCTAATGAAAGAGCAAAAGGGATGGGGCATATGAATGGACAAACAATTTGTTTCCATGAATTCGGTGAACCACAAGACGTCTTAGCAGTAGAACAGCGAGTAGTTACTCCACTAGAGCCTGATGAGATTTTGGTGGAAATGATCGCTCGTCCGATAAATCCGTCTGACTTGATCCCCATTCGCGGTGCTTATCGACACCGTATCTCTTTGCCATGTATTCCAGGATATGAGGGCGTAGGATCAGTCATTGATATTGGTATTAGAGTGCAAAAATCCATGCTTGGTAAGCGTGTATTACCTCTTCGGGGAGAAGGAACTTGGCAGCAATATGTAAAAACATCTTCTTCTTTGTCTATTGAAGTACCAAATTCCATCACTGACGATGAGGCTTCTCGATCATATATCAATCCTCTTACTGCATGGATTATTTGTAAGGAGCTTCTTAAACGTTCCAATAATTCTTTCCTACTAGTTAATGCGTGTAGTTCTGCAATCGGACGAATTTTTGCTCAATTATCTGTTGTTTTTGGATACAGGCTTATAGCCGTAGTGCGGAGTTCGGAGTATACACAAGAACTGTTGCAATTAGGTGCGTGGCATGTGATTAACTGTTCACAGAGCGAAGTCTATAAAACTGTGATGGACATAACGATGGGGCAGGGTGTTAATTCTGCGATTGATTCTATCGGTGGAAGAGAAGGATATGATCTTGCACTTACTGTGCGACGAGGTGGTCTCTTTTTGTCCATTGGATTGCTATCAGGGCTGCAAGTGGATTGGAAGCGAATCGCAATTGAACTTAATATTCAATCGAAAATTTTTCATTTGCGGCAATGGATACAGTGTATCTCAGTCCATGATTGGCAAAATTCCTTTCTACAGATTTTTGCATTGCTTCGTCAAAAGCAGCTCTACTTGGGAAATGTTGAAGCGAGATATAATTTAAACGAAATTACAAAAGCGGTGCAGATAGCCGAACGATTGGGACGGCAAGGGAAATTGCTGCTTACATGATGGAATCCACTCTGAACGTTTGTTCAATAAAACAGCAGCAGTCTAGGACTTTATTTTCTTGTCCACGGCTGCTGCTGTTTTGTATTTTTGGGTCAGTCTAATACTTATTTTTCGGAGTCTGAAGGTTTTGTAATTCGAAAAACCGCGCGGATTCAATCCAGTCTAATACTTTATTTTCACAGAACAGTATCCACTCCTGATTCTCTGTTCAGTGACATTAAAGTTGGTAGATATCATTGGCAACTCGAAAGAAAAGTCCCAGAATAAAATTCATAATAAAAAGCCTTACCGTGCTTGGGCTTATACGAAAAAAGGAGCCTCCTTAGTTGTTAGAAGGGGGTAGCGCCAACATTTTAACGAAAATATACGCTAAGCCTTCGAACGTGACCAGCTTGGTGTTTTTTCTTACTCTAAGCCAAATTGTCCGGGCGGTGTGACCCGGACGAACGGTTATTCAACTTCATGTTGTTTAAGCGGTCGCAATGAATTTAGAGACGTATTCTGCTTGAACTTGAATTTGTATTCACCCAAGAAATTGATATGCTCCCATCCCAGAGGAGAAATATGATTTAAAAGTTCTTCCTGGAGCTTACTTTGCTTTTTGCGGTGTTCTGTTGCTTGTTGAAGATAGACGGTATTCCAAACGCTAATCGCATTAATGATGATATTGAATGCGTTGGCTCGTTGGAGCTGATCCTGTAGAGCACGTTCCCGCAGTTCTCCATGTTTGCCGAAAAAGATCGCTCTAGCCAATGCGTTCATGGCTTCCCCCTTGTTTAACCCCCGGTGGATTCTTCGCCGCATCGCTTTGCTTGAAAGATAATCCATGATGAAGATCGTTTTTTCAATGCGTCCCATCTCCCGGAGTGCGGTGGCCAATCTATTTTGTCTTGCATAGGAGCCGATTTTACCCATAATGAGTGATGCCGAAACGGTTCCTTCCCGGATGGAATGAGCCAGCCGGAGAACACGTCATAGTTCTCTTGAATGATCTTTGTATTGTTCTGCCCTCGCAGCAGTATCTCTATTTTAGGAAAATCAGCAGGCTTCCCGATAGCGTACAGCTTGGAATCAGCCAAGTCGCGTAAGCGCGGCACAAAGCGAAATCCGAGCAAATGCGTTAAACCAAAAACCTGATCAGTGTATCCGGCGGTATCAGTATAATGTTCCTCAATGGTCAGGTCCGTTTCATGATGCAACAATCCATCAATGACATGTACGGCACTCCCGAGCGTTCGTATTGATGACTTTCGTGTAGAACGTGGAAAATTGATCGCTCACGAAACGATAAATCGTAGCTCCTTTTCCGGTCCCATAGTGGGGATTCGCATCTGCGTGAAGCGCCGAAACACCGATCTGGACGCGCATTCCATCAGATGATGAGGTGGTACCATTTCCCCAATACGAGGGCAGCGCCAGCTTATGATGGAAATTAACGAGAACAGCCTGCGCTTTATTCATCACGTCTTCGTACATCCGCCATTGCGCTGCATTGGCCATCTGACGATATGAAATGCTTGGCGTGGCTTCGGCCATCTTCGTAAGCCCAATGTTCGTTCCCATTGCCATAAGGGTAGCCATGAGGATTGTCGTTTCTTCCTCGTTAGGAGTGCGGTTACTGGAAGCGTGAATAAACTGCTCATGAAAATTCGTCCAGTTAGCTACTTCCATGAGGAGATCCGTTAGCTTTATTCGTGGAAGCAGTTCGTAAAGGGAAAGACTGAAATTCCGGGATTCGTCCGGAACATCTTTCTCCAATCTCTCGATGTGCAATTTTCCGTTCTCCAAATTCACGCCGTCCAGCTCGTCAATATGGTCAAAAACCCAGTGTAATCTTTGATGCAGCGATTCAGTCCGTTCTTCAAGATACTCCTTTGCTGACATGCTGACGGCAAGCTTTATAGCATTAGCTGGATGACATTCCAATCCTCTTTCGGCACAAGGTATTCCTCGAAATTATTATGTTGACGGCTCCCGACAATGGAAACGTCACCGGAACGAACATAATTGCGCAGCTCTGTCAGAACGGCCATTTCGTAATAATTCCGGTTGATCGTTCCGTCATCATCGTAGACGTGCTTTTGCCAGCGGTTTGAAACGAAACTTAGCGGTGCGCCTTCTGGAACTTTTCGCTTCCCGGTTTCATTCATATCTCGAATGATATCGACCGCCTTCATTAACGGCTCCGCCGACTTAGTTGAACGAAACTCCAACGATTTTAACAACGTTGGCGTGTACTTCCGGAGCGCATAGAATTTCTTTTCCAGTAGGTCCAAATAGTCGTAATCGACAGGCCTCGCCAGTCGCTTGGCTTCCTCCACGGATGCGACGACGGCATCAAACGCAACAAACGGATCGATGCCTTCGCTACGGGCTTTGATTAGAGCTGCCCCGAGATCAGCAAAATGGACAACCTTTTAGTTGATTGATTTACCGTTTTGCTTTTGCAGTTCCTCTTGGGCTTTTCTCCCTTTGGAGAGAGTATCATGATCTGAGGGTCATGAATTTCGAAGGCCAAGTCAGTCAAATCCTGAATCAGCTCCAATAGGTAAGCTACTAAAGTCGCGTACTTTTTCGGATCATTAAAGCGGCGGAAGGAGTGAGGTTCGTAGCGTGAACCAATTTTAGAAAGCTGCCGCAGCCGGTTCGGATGAATGCCTTTAGTATCGACTTGTAGCTACAAGTCACGTATGTATTCGAGTTTTTCAATAACCTTCAAAAAAGAATCCGGAGAGCTGATACCGGGAAATTTCCCTTAACCATGCCAAGAAGGTTTTACTGCTGTCTGGCATTATGGTCAAGACGCGGTCCAGCTTAACAATCTGTACTTCTGTCAAAGATGTACTAAGCAGCTTGAATATTTTTCTTCTGTTCGTTTGCGTGTCTCCCAAACAGCTCTTTCAATTGTAGTCATCGAAGGAAGTATGATTTTGCGCTTGCGTAAATCTTCGAGTGCATGCTGTATCAAGTGTAGAGGATTGCGGTTTGCCATTGCATTGTTAAAAAGAGCACAAGGAACGATATTCGCTCAAGGTAAATGCCTGGTAGCCATATTCCTTCCTGATTTCCTCCAAATGCTCGTATTTCGTGGCTTCTCGTTCGCCGTAAGATGCAAAAGACTCCACATCGGCGTTGTTGATTTGTTTAGCGATATAACGAAGGACTTGAACCGGTACCTCCTTTATGTCAGAAAGAGTCCAGCCGAGATAGCGAAGTACGCACAGCTGCACGGCAAAGCCGAGTCGATTATAATCTCTTCGCCGCTGCTGAATGATTTCAAGGTCATGCTGGGTAAATGTAAAAGTAAAATTGGTGCCCAATTCCCATTCGCCGAGATCTTGCGGTATTTGCAAATATTGCAGCCTTTCCTCCGGAGTTAGCAGTTCCCTTACTCTCGCGTAAATCGTTCTCATCCCTCATTGCCATGCTATTTTTTCGATTTCAGATTGCAGATCCGCACGAGTCGACTTGACGTAAATCATCGTTGTATCCAGACTATCGTGTCCCATAATTTGTGCCAAGCGGTGTAAAGGCGTGTTCTCTGCCATTATGTACCCGAACCGGTGCCGTAGATCGTGGGCGCTCAATCCTTTAAGCCGCGCCGCTTTCATGTGTTTTGAATCAAATGGCGTAAAGCTCGTTCGGTTAATCGATCGCCAGTTTTCTCCGAAGGAAACAGATAAGAACCGTCAGGAGGGAGGACTGCCAGATATCTTTCCAAAGCAGCTCTGCACGTAGCGTTCAAAGGCACTTCTCGCTGTTTATTTCGTTTCCTGGACCGTACCGTAAGCTGGCCGCTGCGTTTTCCGATTTGAATGTCGCCGGAAGCCAGGTCGCATACTTCCATTGTTCGTAAGCCGGTGTGAAACATCAAGATAAGTATTGTCTGATCCCGAAGGGAATCGCCATGCTCAGCCGCAGCAATCAATGCAGCTTCTTCCTTGTCTGTCATCTGCCGAGGGCTTACTTTTTCTTCCGGAACCAATTTGACCGGCTTTGAAGGATCGCGGCGAATCCTGGATTCCGACGTGGCCCACTCAAAAAAACGTTTCAGTGTTATCAGCCTCCTGTTGATGGTAGCCGGCTTCAATACCATTACTTTTTGCGCGGCTTCTCGGTATCGTGTTAATGTTGGAGTAGCTACATCTTCAATTTGAAATACAACTTCTTCCTCTTGATGGTCGGTTGTCTCAAACCAACCGATAAAATGTTTCAGGTCACTTGCGTATTCCTTTAGCGTTTTGGGATTTAAATCTTCAAAGGTGGAAAGAGCGTGAATGAAGTCTTGTATTGCCTGTTCCCCGCGTTTTGAAATCCCGGTTGTCTTTCCCATTAGCGAAGCCTCCGAATCTCGATTTACATTAGCGGACATCAAGTATGCGTTATGGAAATACCATTAGAAATAAGAGTGTCATTCCTTTATGGTTGTTCGTAAGAATACACAACTTGAATGAACAGCTACATGAACCCATAGAGCATTCAGAAAGATCCGATAGCCCACGAACAATACTTGACAAGTGCAGACATAAATAATAAAATTGCTCCAAACGAAAGGGTGTATTCCATATGCATTTCACGGAAACTGTTAAATTATATCCCAAAAGCTGCTCCGAACAAATCGATAAAACGATGAAGCGTTGTCCGGAGCTTAATCAAAGAGCATCATGCTCTTTCTTCATCGACTGATAGCCTTCAAATTTTGGCGTGGAATTCCATGCTTATTTGGTTGTGCCGTCGGTCGATAAAATGATTAAGGGGCTGTAGACAATATTTCGTCTACAGCCTTTTGTGATATTATGTTCAGTTCCTAGCTGAAGATAGTATTGCTGTACCTACATGTAGAGTACAGAGAAGCAGAGGGCTTGTGCCGAAAGGTGCAATACCCTCTGCTTTTTTGTTTAGAAAGGAGAATATAGTATGAGTTTACTTGAAGTTATCGATATGTCGCATTCCTTTGGCGATAAAACACTGTACAAACAGGTAAATTTTGAGTTGTGTAAAGGGGAACACTTAGGTGTGGTTGGACAGAACGGAACAGGAAAAAGTACGTTGATCGGCATTTTGACAGGCGAGATTATTCCCGATAAGGGGACTGTAAAATGGCAGCCCAACATTCAAATCGGTTATCTTGACCAATATGCTGTTATCAATGGAAGCCATACGATTTTGAACTACTTGAAAACGGCATTTTTGGATTTGTTTGAACTTGAAAGAAAGATGAACGAACTCTATGAAGAAAGCGCCATTACTGGCAATGAAGATCAACTGCTGAAAGCCGCAGAACATCAGGAGCAGCTCGAAATGCATGATTTTTATTCTTTAGACAGCACGATCAATAAAGTGATCAACGGCCTGGGGCTTAACGCCATCGGAGTTGACCGTCCAATTCAGGAGTTAAGCGGCGGGCAGCGTGCCAAAGTGATTCTGGCAAAGCTTCTCTTAGAAAAACCGGATGTCTTATTGCTTGACGAGCCCACAAATTTTCTTGACAAAGGGCATGTTGATTGGCTAGCTGACTATTTAGCGACGTTTAAAAATGCATTCGTTGTTGTATCACACAACCAGACCTTTCTTGAAAAGGTTTCAACTTGCATTTGCGATATTGAAGGCGAATCGATAAAAAAATATCATGGTAAATTCTCGGATTTTCTCCGACAAAAGGAACATTTTCGGGAGGATTATATTCGGCAATACAATGCCCAGAAGAAGAGAATCGGGAAGACGGAAGAATATATCCGGAGAAATATAGCTGGAGTTAATTCCAGAATTGCTCGAGGACGACGAAAACAGCTTGAAAAAATCGATAGAATCGCTCCACCGGGTTTTGCCTCTAAACCATCGATCCGGTTTCGTGAACTTCCTCTTTCCGCACAGGTGGTGCTCAGGGTAAATGATCTGGAGGTTGGATATGTTACATCATTGCTGCCCAAATTAAATTTTTCAGTTACGGGAGGGCAAAAGCTTGTGATTACCGGTTTTAACGGAATCGGAAAATCAACTTTGCTCAAAACATTGATTGGAAATATTCAGAGCGTATCCGGCGGTTTTCGGTTTGCGGAACAAGTCAAGATCGGTTATTACGAGCAGGACCTCATCTGGGAGGACGATGCAATGACACCGATCCAGATCATATCGGCGCGTTATCCTAAACTGAGCATGAAAGAAATTCGCCGTCATTTGGCGCAATGCGGTGTAAAGGACACCCATGTTTCACAGACTATCTCTACATTGAGTGGAGGCGAGCAGTCAAAGGTGAAATTATGCCGCTTGCTGCTTTCACCATGTAATATGCTAATCCTGGATGAACCGACCAATCACTTGGACGCTGAAGCAAAAGACGCTTTGCAAAAAGCTTTGATTCAATTTGACGGAAGTTTGATACTGGTTTCTCATGAAGAAAAATTTTATCAAGGATGGGTTGATAGTCATCTCAACATAGGGGATTGCATGCTGTGAATTCCATCGAACGACGAGGTAACGAAGAACTGAAAAAACGAGGAGTGTAAATAGATTTATGTGTAACAACGACAACGAGTGGAAAAGGAAAATTATCCTGTTCCTGACTGCACAAACAATATCATTATTCGGTTCATCATTGGTTCAATATGCGATTATTTGGCATATTACCCTTACGACAACATCAGGAGTTATGATGACGATTTCCACTGTCTGCGGTTTTCTGCCGCAGATTGTCATATCCCTGTTTGCCGGCGTATGGATCGACCGTTACAATCGCAAAAAAATGATTATGCTGGCTGATGGGATAATTGCATCCGCGACGCTTATCATGGCGGTATTGTTTTTAACGGGTTATCAATCTATCTGGCTGCTCTTTATTCTATTGCTTATTCGATCGGCAGGAACCGGAATACAAATCCCGGCTTATAACGCTGTTATTCCCCAGATTGTCCCAAAAGATAAGCTTATGAAAGTAAATGGAGTAAACAGCAGTATTTCGTCCTTGATGATGTTTCTTTCACCTGCGGCAAGCGGGGCGATTCTCTCCATAACGACAATGGAAGCGACGTTTTTTATTGATGTTATTACCGCAGTCATCGGGATTAGTATCATGCTGACCATTGCCATACCCTCTCATGCAAATATGACTAGTCGGCACAAATCTAATTTGCTCGACATTAAACAAGGGTTTGTATATTTGAAAAATCACACCTTATTAAAACGATTGCTCCTTTTTCTGTTTATCGTAATGATTTTGATAAGTCCTGCTGCCTTTTTAACGCCCCTCATGGTGAGCCGTTCCTTCGGTGGGGAAGTGTGGAGGCTGACGGCAAGTGAGATGACCTTTAGCGCTGGAGCAATAGCCGGAGGCATTGTGATTGCAACTTGGGGAGGTTTCCGAAACCGCATGCATACCACTATATTAGCGTGCGCTTTCTATGGCTTACTGATGGTAGGGCTGGGTGTCGCTCCGGAATTTGTAATGTATTTATTGTTTAACTTTTTAATTGGAATTACAATGCCCTGTTTCAACGCGCCAATTACAGTATTATTGCAGGAAAAAGTTGAGTCTTCCATGCATGGCAGAATATTTAGTCTTGTACAAGTTTCAAACTCCTGCGCTTTGCCGTTAGGGATGGTCTTGTTTGGTCCGTTGGGGGATATTGTGCGGGTGGAGAGTATACTCATATTTGCTGGGATCATGGTGGTTGCCTGTGCACTTTATGCTTTATTTAGCAAACGTTTCATTGCAGAATAGAGGCATGAGTAGCAGTAAGGCATTGTAATTGTTTGCGTGACTAAGATCCAGGGACCGATGAGCTAATTGGTTCATTGGGGTGATATGTTCAACCTTAGATTTGACATACTGTATTGCCAATCTTGAAAGAGTTCGCATCCTTTTGAAACATTAAGGTAAAATAACACCGGGGTTTCCCGGTGTTATTTTAATGGAGGAATTTTGAGTGACTCATTGGTTCTACACGGATAATAATACTTGCCATCCGACGGCGGGATCTACAAATATTTTTCGTTCATTAAGTTAAGGAGATTAAACAGCGATGCTCCGGGTAGTACAACTCGGACCAGCTTAGAGTAAGAAAAAACGCCAAGTCGATCACGTCCGAGGGCTTAGCGTATATTTTCGTTAAAATGTTGGCGGGACCCCTAGAAGAAAATAAAGTGTTAGACTCGCATAAACGGACATACTGCTTTCTACAGTCTACAGAATCGACATTTAGAACCATCAACATTGACTCTTTTTTTGGGTGCCTTCGGGTAGCCACTGTTTTAAAAGGCTCTCGCTCTTGGGTGGATATAGCCAAGTTTGCTAGGCTGCAAGAGCGATTTGACATGAAGCCTGCTGTTGGGTGAAGACCAAGAGCGGATGCCAACTTTAATCCACCGGAGCTTTAAGCCACTTGCCTCCACTTCTACCGACAAAGAGTACCAAATGCCCGTTACAGATATCTAAGGTTGAGAGCAGTTCACCATTCCGTTCGACGAGCACGTGCGCTGAGCGAGAACGGAGACATCCAGTAGGCGTAGGGAGATTTTCAAATGCTTCACTCAGGAGCTCGATCCCCGGGAATCAGAGCTCCTGAGTGAAACAAATATCCGAAGATAACGTTCTTGTCGTGCGCAATCTTCGCTGCTGGCGGTAGTTTTTTGCGTGGGTCCTTACTTAAACCATGCCTGAAGATCAAGTGCTCCTTCAATGATTATCAATCTCACATCTGGCGCCCATCGAATCGCATCCATTTTACAGGCTACAAAGTCATATCGAGGATTATATCTGGACGCACGAAATTAAGAAGTATGTTTAGTGTTCTATGAATTATCTCGAAGACTTGAAGGTTCTAACTAGCCGCAGAACTGGTTTCACAGATATTATCGGAATAATTATTAGTAAAAAGCAGAAGATTGTTTTATTGTTTTGAGTTAACCACTACCTCAATTTAAGGTTAGGTTACTAATAATAAAATGTTAATAAACAAAGCGCCTTAGCTTATATACTTGAGGCGCTTTGTTGCGTTCAGTTCATTAAGTTGGAAAGAAGAAAGAGAATATGCTTCAGTCTACTTTGAATGAATATTATTGAGAAATTACGACTGACTCCGTACAGAAAAGACAAGTAATTACTTCAGAATTTCTTTAGAAATATCCCCAGTAGTTCCTTAGAATATTCATTTACTATAAAAGTATCAAAAGAAAGAGGGGGTCATCATCATGATTAGCAATTTACTGATCGAACTCATACAGGATCACGGATACATTATTTTCTTTCTTGCTTTTTGTCTAGGGCCATTTGGCATACCTATACCAAACGAAATATCCATTCTAACAGGTGGTTTATTAGCAAATAACGGTGTTTTTAATCCGTGGATCATATATGGGTTTATTTTATCTGGATTATTAACTTCTACAACAGTAGGTTTTTTCATCGGTAAGTTTTTTGGGAATTGGATTTTGGGGTTATTGGGGAGACAAAAACGTTATATTTTCAGAGCTGAGGCTTTATTTACGAAGTATGGCAACTTTGCCATATGCTTAGGCTACCTTATCCCTGTGATTCGCTATGTCATGCCAATTATTGCTGGTATTAGTGGTAAGTCATTCAAAAAATTCGCTTTACTTTCCTATACAAGTGCTGTGATATGGACTGGATTGTTTTTTACAATAGGTTTTGTTTTTGGGGATCGAATTTCAAGGCTGCTTAGCTTGATTGATTTTAGGTCAATTGGAGTTGCCCTAGTAATTGCTGCCATTGTGATCTGTATTTATAAGCTACAGAAGCTACTTAATTCTGAATTGATGAATAGAAGTTTGATGAATGAAGATATCAATAAATAAAAAAACTGATAGTAAAGGGGAGAAGCAATATGTCTAGCAATCAAACATTAATGTTCCTTCAAAAGTTTGTCGAGGATCCTAAATATGTAGGAAGCATAATACCAAGTTCACGGTTCTTATCTCGAAAAATGGTTAACTCTGTGGCTTGGCAGGATGTTCGAACAATCGCTGAATTAGGTTCAGGTACTGGAGCAATTACACAAGTAATTCAATCACGAGTTTTGGAATCAGCCAAAGTGATATTATTCGAGAAAGACGAATTAATGAATAGAAGGTTGAAAGAACTGTATCCTTATTATTCTTGCTATTCAAATGCATGTGATTTAAGGAAAGTCATGCAAAAAGAAGAAATTGCTCATTTTGATTGCATTATAAGTGGTTTGCCTTTCTTCAATTTCCCTGAAGACATGCGAAATGCATTAGTTAATCAAATCTGGGATACTTTAAAGCCAGGAGGAATATTTGTTGCTTTTCAGTATTCTTTACAAATGAAGAAGCATTTATCCGATATATTCTATATTGAGAGCATCAAATTTGTACCCTTGAATTTCCCGCCTGCTTTCGTATACGTCTGTAGAAAGAAGGAGGATAATTGATGGACTACGATACGTTATTGCAATCCATTTCGAACTTTGGCTACGTTGCTTTATTTTTTGCCTTGTGGCTTGGTATTATAGGGATGCCTATACCGGATGAAGTCATCGTTATGACTGGAGGAGCCGTCAGTGCCGCCGGGGTACTCCATACAATTCCTGCTTTCATCATTACTTATCTCGGTGTGGTCTCCGGTCTTTCACTGGGTTATATATTGGGAAGGTATCTAGGATCACCTGTTTTGGAAAAACTCCGGCGTAAAAAGAACTTTGCCAAACATTTGCAAACAGCGGAAAAAATGATCGAAAAGCACGGGAATTTAGCTTTGAGCTTAAGTTATTTTTTACCTGTCGTACGCCATGTTATTCCTTATTTAGTTGGCATTAATAAAATGCCTTATCGCCGCTATGTGTTATACTCGTACACGGCTGGCTTGGTTTGGACGGTAATCTTTTTTGTAATGGGTCATTTTGCCGGGACATATGTTCAAACGATCGGGACCATGTTTTATCATTATGCTTTATATGCATTGCTTGCATTACTTGTTCTGTTGAGCATGATCATCCTTATCAGAAATCAGAAAGGAGTAAAGTAAGATGAACACCATTCTCGTTGTCGACGATGACTCGGAAATTCGTGATGTCGTCCATGTATATTTGCGTAACGAAGGGTATTCCGTAATAGAAGCTCAGGATGGATTAATGGCTTTAGAGCTTTTAAAAAAGAAGGTGGTAGAGCTTATTATTCTTGATGTGATGATGCCTAGACTTGATGGAATTCAAACATGTATTAAAATCAGAGAATCGTTAACAACTCCAATTATTATGTTATCAGCCAAAGAAGAAGATATTGATAAAATCATGGGTTTGTCAACAGGTGCTGATGATTATATAACGAAACCTTTCAATCCGCTTGAGCTTTTAGCCAGAGTTAAGGCTCAGCTTCGCAGACAACATTTTACGAAAAAAGAAGCTTCAGATGCCATCATTGCTTTAGATCAGTTAGTGATAGACAAATCGAAACATAAGGTTTCTTTGGGGGAGAAAGAGATTATTTTAACCCCGCTTGAATTTGCCATTCTAGAGCTGCTTATCAATCATCCAGGCCAGGTTTTTAGCGCGGATAAAATATATGAATCGGTATGGAAGGAGCCTTTTGGTTTCTCGGAAAACACCGTGATGGTTCATATCAGGAATTTGAGAGAAAAGCTAGAAGATCAACCTAGAAAGCCTCGGTATATCAAAACCGTGTGGGGAGTTGGGTATAAGATTGAAATATAAGATGACTACACTTCTAAATGGTAAAAAAAGCATTCGGCTTGATTTGTTCTGGTCGTGTATTTATAGTTTTGTTTTGTCATTTCTCGTTGGAGCATATCTTGCTAATTATATCAATCAATTAGAATACGGCTATTTATTCAATATTGCAAATTTAACTATTATGGTTCTAACGTTTATTCTTTTTTTTTACTTATTCACTCGCAGAATTGTCCGATATCTACTCACTTTAGCAAATGGCCTTAACCAAATATCCAGTGGCAATCTCCAGTACCGCGTGCCCATTCAAAGACAGGATGAACTCGGAAATGTGGCTTTAAGCATCAACCATATGGCTGACCAGATGGAACAACTGATACAAAAAGAGCGTAAAATGGAACAGTCTAAGATGGAGCTAATTACAGGAGTTTCCCATGATTTACGTACACCTTTAACAAGCATAATTGGTTATGTTGACCTGTTAAGAACAAGAGCTTTCCGTGATGAGCAAGAATACGAACGATTTATTGAAAACACATACAATAAAGCAATATATTTAAAGGATTTAATTGATGAACTCTTTGAATACACGCGTCTTACTTCTAATATTGCTCCACTTCATTTACAGACAATTAAAATAAAGGAACTTCTCGAACAAATGCTTTTTGAATTTGAGCCTATTGCGCAAGAGAACCAAGTCACATTGATAAAGAAAATAAACCAATCAGAGATCCATTTAGAAATCGATAACGAGAAGTTCGTAAGAGCTATTGATAACTTACTTATGAATGCTTTGAAATTCTCAATTAAACCAGGAGAAATAAGTGTTTCTATGACTTATGATGTACAGTTCTTGTACATAACAATAGAAAATATGGGAACACCAATAACAAAACAGCAAGAAGAACAATTATTTGAACGTTTCTATAAGGTAGATATATCTAGGAACACTCAATCGATTATGACTGGAGCTGGTTTAGGCCTCTCTATTACACAAAACATTATCCAGCAGCATGGAGGGGAAATTACACTTTCCCATCAAACAGGACACTTCGCGTTCACCGTTAAGCTGCCAATACTTCATGATTTCTTCAGAAATTCTTTATAAAGATCCCACGTGGATCTTTATTTTTTTTGTTTATATTCAGTAGTGTCAAGTAAACAAATGGGGGTTGTGCGATGAGAAGGGTCATTTTAGTTTTCATGCTGACAGTATCACTATGTTTGGGATATAACTTCATTCACTAATAAAGGGGGCAGAGCAAATTGAATTGAATAATTTAGATCCATATTTTAAGTGATGGAAGAAAATGCAGTAGGGTGATTGATTATAGAGGGTGTGGAGTGAAGAAATGTGAGTTATGTTAAAAGATATTGGCCACTACTATGGATTAACTTAATACCGATTCTTAGTATTGTTTATACTTTTCTTAATCATGATAGACCAAGTGTGCGGATGTTATGGGCTGAACTCGATAAACATATTCCTCTCATGCCTATCTTTATTCTTCCTTATGACAGCTGGTACCCATTTCTGTTGTCAAAGTTTATTTGGCTTTTCCTAAAAGAGAAAGAAACTTATTTCAAAACCCTAACGATTATGTGTATTGGTTTAATAATTTGTTATCTCATATATAGTGTATTCCAGACCACTATAGCGAGACCACAGCTGACTGAACAAGGGATTTTCAATGATATGATTAGATTCGTTTACAATCATGACCAGCCTTATAATTGTTTTCCAAGCATTCATGTGCTAACAAGTTATATTGTTTTAAAAGGAGCGAAACAATGTGCTGGAATACAAGGGGCAGCCTTTGCAATTGTAGCAGTGCTTTACTTTTCAATTATAATTTCAACAATTTTCATAAAGCAACATGTGATATTAGATGTGATTGGGGCGATTGTATTGGTCGAAGTCTTGTATCTAATGGCATTTGTATTTCAAGTAATTAGTAGTCAAAAGAAGATGTTAAAGGTTTCTTAGGTTAGGATTATTTTAAAATTTTACTTTGTTTAATAAATTTCATTTCTAAAAGGTGGTTAAAAAATGAATGCATTAGAACGCAGCATTGTACATGATATGAATTTGTCAGAAGATGGACTATTAAAAATTGATTGGGTAAAAGCACATATGCCGGTGTTAAATCGCATTAAAGAGCTTTTTGTTAAAGAACAGCCATTTAAAGGTTTGAAAGTTGCTATTTCACTTCACTTGGAAGCAAAGACAGCATACTTGGCTATGGTTATTCAAGCTGGCGGTGCAGAGGTAACCATTACTGGAAGCAACCCTCTTTCAACTCAAGATGCGATATGTGCTGCACTTGTGAGCGAGGGAATTACGGTATATGCCCGTTACAATCCTAGTGAGAAAGAGTATAAAGAATATTTAATGAAAACACTAGATACAGAGCCTGATTTAATCATAGACGATGGAGGTGATTTGGTTACTTTACTTCATACGGAAAGGAAGGAGTTATTAACGAAAGTACGTGGTGGTGCTGAGGAAACCACAACGGGAATTCTCCGACTCAAAGCGATGGAAAGAGAAGCAAAACTTTCTTTCCCTATGGTGGCTGTTAATGATGCGCAATGCAAGTATCTTTTTGATAACCGATATGGTACAGGTCAATCCGTTTGGGATGGTATCAATCGAACAACAAATTTGGTTGTTGCTGGGAAAACTGTCGTTGTGGCAGGTTATGGTTGGTGTGGTAAAGGTGTTGCTATGCGTGCGAAAGGGCTTGGTGCGCAAGTGATTGTTACTGAGGTGGAAGCTATTAAAGCTATTGAAGCATATATGGATGGCTTTACTGTGTTACCTATGGCATCAGCAGCAACGGTTGGAGACATCTTTATTACGGTTACGGGCAATCAAAATGTGTTGGACAGTCAACATTATTGGTTAATGAAAGATGGAGCTATTCTTAGTAATGCCGGTCATTTCGATGTTGAGGTCAATATAAAGGCACTTGAAGCTGCAAGTGTATCTCATAAAACGGTAAGAAAGAATATAGAGGAGTATGTAATGATAAATGGCCGAAAGATTTACGTGCTTGCAGAAGGACGTCTTGTGAATTTGGCAGCGGGTGATGGACATCCTGTTGAAATTATGGATATGACGTTTGCTTTACAAGCTCTATCACTTAAATATGTAAATGATAATTATAAGACATTGGGGAAAACCGTTGTCGGCGTGCCCGATGAAACGGATGAACTTGTTGCTAGATTTAAATTAGATTCATTAGGACTTTCGATTGATGAACTTACAAGTGAACAAATGGTGTATCTTAATAGTTGGACTGAAAGTTGAACAGAATTTGATGTAATCGACAGGCGTCGCTTTGAAAGCCTACCCTCGGCTTTCCTTCCTTATCTCAATCAAAGGGGCTGAGGCTATGAATTATCGGATCGAAACTAAGGAAGCTTTCCAAGTATTTGGCATTGAGAGAGTGTTTCAAACTAGTGGAGGTGGTGAAGTACTGACTACCCCAGGGGAATTTTGGCAGCAATGCCATGCTAACGGCGAGGTAGAGAGATTAGCTGATAATGCGGGCGAATTGCCTGTAAATCTGAGCAAGGATTTGCTTAAAGTGCATGCAGTTTGCAGCTATCGTAGAACCGAAAATGATACGTTTCCGTATATGCTGTGTTCATTTAAGAGCGAATCCAGTAAAACTGATGGATATTTAGAAATCACAATCCCTTCACATACGTGGGCTATATTCCCATCGGAGCTGTTTTCATGGGATCAATTCAACGATTCAATCGAGTCATTATATCGCCGCTTTTATTCGGAATGGTTACCTACGGCAGGATATGAGAAAGTCGACGGGATGGAACTCGAAGTCTATGGAGGCAGAGATGGCCTTAACTACGTTGAATTGTGGTTCGCGGTACGAAAAACTTCCTAATTTGATAATAAAGAAAGGACCATTCAATAGAGAAAGGCTTCAAAACTTGCCGTTACAGAAAATGTAGGGAACGGTTTCGTCGTTCTACAAAAGAAGAACTAGATGGAGCTTGCTTGACAGCAGCTCTTTTTTCATTTGTTGAAGTAACGGGCAGTTTAACGTGGCGACAGTTCTCATGGGGTCTTCATATTGGGCAAACGTGATGGGGAGCCAGTACTTATTTATGAGAAGACAAACTGACTAATTTTGATGTTTATTTAAAGGTTTTTGTTTGGTAATATTATACAAATGCGTTGAAGAGAAGAGTAAATATATGTGTTCTTTTAAAGAGAACTCCGGTAGCTGAAAAGGAGTAAAGAATACTTTATTGAACCAAGCCTCAGAGCATCACAATGGAACCCTGACTTCTCTGGGGTTATGGTGTGACGGGAGCTCCTGTTACAGAGCTAGTATATAAGCATCTTTTTGAATGCCGTACTTGATGAGGTTAATCTGGTGACAGATTAGCGAATCTGGGGTGGTACCGCGACGATCAATCTCGTCCCCATGACTTAGTCTTGGGGGTGGGATTTTTTTGTTTAGCCATATCGGCATCAAACGAGTTATCAACTAAACATAAGTTTGTGAAAGGAGATGTCGGAATGAAACACACGGTAGTGTTAGAGTCATGGAAATATCCATTGATCCTGCTCTTTGGTATTGGGATCTCCAACATAAGTGGATGGATTTATTTTATCGCACTTAATCTGATATTACTGGATATGACACATTCGGCGCTGGCGGTATCTGCACTGTATATTCTCAGGCCACTTTCCACTTTGTTTACAAATATCTGGTCAGGCAGTTTGATTGACCGGATGAATAAACGCAACCTCATGGTTTTCCTTGATATCTTTAGGGCCGTACTGATCGTCCTGCTTCCGTTGTACTCATCCATATGGTACATCTATTCAATTGTCTTTTGTATTAATATGGCTGGATCTGTATTTGGTCCGGCATCCGGAACTTATATAACAAAGTTGATCCCGCCGAATCAAAGACAACGTTTTAATTCTCTGAACGGGTTAATCGGGTCGGGTGCTTTCTTGATTGGTCCTGCGATAGCTGGAATGCTTTTTATGATTGGTTCGCCCTCGTTTGCCATTTATATGAATGCAGCAGCTCTTTTTGTTTCCGGTCTTATTACGATTTTTATGCCAAACCAAGAGAAAGAGTTCAACGAAATGACAGATCGTCGGATTACATGGGATGTGATAAAGCAAGACTGGAACGTGGTCATCCGATTTTACCGCAGTTATATCTATTTAATGGTCATTTGTATACTTTTCAGCAGTGTTATGGTTGTTATGGCTTCTGCCGTAGATTCGTTGGAGGCTGCCTTTGCAAAAGTAGTACTTGAATTGACTGAAAGAGAGTACGGCATTTTGGTTAGTGTTGCCGGCGCAGGAATTATTGTCGGGGCAAGTGTAAATACACTGATTGTCAATAAGGTTGCTACTTCATGGATGATCGGTTTAGGGTCGCTGGGGGTATGTGGGGGTTATCTCATCTACGCATTCTCCACTACTTTTAATGTCGCAGCATTTGGTTTTTTCATCCTAGCTTTCTTTTTAGCTTTTGCAAATACAGGCTTCGCCACCTTTTATCAAAACAATATTCCGGTAGATATTATGGGACGGGTAGGCAGTGTAAATGGTTTTATCGAAGCAATTCTAATCATGGTTACGACCGTCGTATTCGGAATTGCGGCTGAAGTGTTTTCCATTCAGATGGTTGTCATTGCAGGCGTTCTTCTGATGGTTTTGTTGGGAATTACATTAAGTGCATGCATTTTAAAGCCTTCGAAAAATAACTCATTAGAAATGCGACAGTAAACCTGCAAGTAAACCGGCATCTATCGCGAGGAAATGTTCGAATAAAATGCAATTTTAAGCTTTTAATATTAAGCTAACGGATACATTAGTTCAATCACGACATGACGGCACGGCTAGATAACCGGATGCTTTTTCCGTTAAATTAACTGGAGGATAGTTATAATTAAGGCCCTGGTACTTAAAAGTAAGTGAAAGACCTCGAAAAATATTGCCATTAATGACCCTTTTTCCCATGCTTAAAATGTATTGTATGACGAGGGAGGTGTCTTATGCCGCTTCCGCTTCGTTGGAAGAAAGCATACATGCGTCCGATATGGACTAAGGAAGGTAATAAAATTACGAAGAAGGGGCGTCCTACGCCCCTTTTTTTCAGTTAGGGGTAATACCAGCGTAGCTGTCATCAGGTGAAAAAAAATGGATATAAATGAAAAAATAAACAGAAGAAGATGTTTTTTTCTAAATTGACAGTACCAGAGGCAGCCCACTTTGTTATTAAACTCCCTCGTTACCCGCTTAGCTAGGGTAAACTTATTACATCCTATAGACCTATTTTTAAACTAAGCCCCCAACCAAACATTCACTCTTTACTCATTACTTCTGCTCGTATCGTATTTATACCAGATAGCCAATGAATAGAAATTCTAACTTGATCAGAGCAAATTCGTCCATCCGATTTTCTCTTGGTGAATGCCATTGCCAATCCCCCTGATAAACTTCTTCAGCTAAGCGCAATGCTGCAGGAGAGGCCATTCTGGACTCTATGTAAATGCTCAACAGGCTTTTTATAGCACATCTGAAGGGCGGATGTACTAATCCACCCAGATGGTCATATCCAGAATTGGCAAGACAAAGATGCTGTGCAAGTCGACGATCGGAAAGGATGGTCACGAGATTGGGGCAAGGTCGTCGTAAAGAATTCAAGGATAGCAGGATGATTCATTGTGTACACAACAACCGGTGATTCAAGTTAATGGTTTCATCTGAACGGGCAGGGCAGAACAATAGCGAAAGGACCTATCCCAGCAGTTCTTTGGCTCCGTTCATCACTAAGGGCAAAGACTGTTTAACGAATGATTCCACACTTATTAGACACCCCTCTTTGTTCCAAACGTAAGCCGCCCCATACATCCCCCAACTTAACATGATAGAAGCTGTATTTATTAAGAATTGCGCGTTTGGATTCGATAGCATCTTGTCTTTGTCAATAAAGGAAAGAAGTATCGTTTGAATTTTTTCCTTTATTTGAATTTCGAATACAGGTACAAGCGATGTATTTCTTCTTTTGCACATAGTGCTTAAACCCTTGTGAAATTCGCATACCCCCAGAAAAATACTCTGAATTGTTTCTTCATTCAATACTTCGTGACCGCTTATTCTACGATTTATGATTGTCATAAATGATTCCATTAGTCTGGCCTCAAGAATTTCGAATTTATCTACAAAGTGCGCATAAAAAGTCGCTCTGTTAACAGTCGCCCGTTCTGCAATATCCCTAACGGTTATTGATTCAAAGTCTTTTTCTTGAATTAATGAAGCAAAAGCGTCTTGAAGGAGTCGCCGTGTACGTATCACACGAGGATCAGCTTCATTTTTTTTAATTGTCATAGTTAAGATCTCCCCAGTAAAACGACATTATAGTAATGGTGTTGTCAATACAACGGTTTATGGTTATTGATGATTGCGTACCATTCGGTTGTTATTATAACATACAAATACAACAAATGTTGTTCAAACGACTAATGTTGTATTGAAACAAAATGATAAATGCCGTTTTTTTACAAAAAGGAGGGAGAGAACCATGTCGGTTTCACAACCGTCGCAAACGAGGAAGCACCAACTTTTTTTTGATATTATTCGAGAACGCCTGTCGGTTCGTAGCTATGATCCCGAGATCAAGATTTCGTGGGAGGAATTGACCGAAACATTACGGCAAGCCCCGCGCTGACTCCTTCAGCTGCTAACATAAAGCCGTGGCGGTTTCTCGTTATCGACAAAAATATAGTTATTTAAAACACATCAGGAGAGTGAATTATGAAGAGCACATGGAAAGTTTACGCTCTAGCCTTGATCAGCTTTTTAGTTGGAACATCCAATTACATCGTTTCCGGGATATTAGACCGAATCGCAGAGACGTTGGGAACTAGCGTTGCGGCAGCAGGCCAGCTCATTACGGTTTATTCCCTGGCCTATGCGGTCGGCACTCCTATTTTGATGGCGCTAACGGCCAAAATGGACCGGCTTAAGCTCCTACTTTATTCGCTGGGCCTCTTTATTGCCGCAAATCTGCTGACATTTGTATTGTCCGGCTTCGGTTTCTTCATTGCCGCGAGAATCATTACGGCGTTAGGCGCCGGGGTGGTCACAGTTAACGCGCTCAGCATCGCCGCCAAAATGGCTCCGCCAGGTAAGCAGGCCAGCGCCATCGCGAATGTCACCATGGGCATTACCGCATCGCTCATCATCGGCGTCCCGCTCGGCAGAATGGTAGCCTCGGCTTTTGGCTGGAAAGCGGTATTTCTGTCCATCGCAATTGTCGGGGGCTTGGCCATGCTTGTCATTGCTGCGGTTATACCACGTATGCAGGGTGACAAGCCTGTCTCTTTGATCAAACAATTTGCTTTGTTAAAAAAACCTCGGGTTTTGGTTGCTTTAGCGATTACTTTTTTCTGGTTGGGAGGATATTCCCTTGCCTATACTTACTTATCCCCTTTTCTGCTAGAGGTGACTCATTTAAATGAATCATTGATTAGCGCAGCTCTATTCGTGTTCGGCGTTGCCAGTTTGATTGGCTCGAAAGTCGGCGGCTATAGTGCGGATAAACGGGGCATCAAATACACGCTCGTTTCAGGGATGGTGCTTCACGTCATTTCGTTGATTTTGCTATCCTTAGTCGGACAGTCGGTCATTGCCGTAATCGCCATTTTGATCCTCTGGTCTTTTGCCGCTTGGTCATCCGCTCCCGCGCAGCAATTTAACCTGGTTTCGCTTGTTCCTGAATCCTCGGGCGTCATGTTGAGCTTGAACAGTTCCATGATGCAGCTTGCCATGGCTGTCGGTGCAGGAATCGGCGGGCTGATCGTTAACCGTGTTTCTTTAGCATCCATTACCTGGTTCGGGGTACTCGGCGTACTCATCGCCATCATTGCTGTGTTTGTATTGTCCAGCATGCCATCACGGCATTCGGTGGTTCAATCAGTGGTTTAAGTTTGAGATGATTTTTTATGATAGCGAAGAAATAGATGAGGAAGTTGGAAAGTGCAAAGAGGTTTAAACTAACGGATACGTTTGTTCAATAAGAAACGAAGACGAGGCTGCCGAAATTAATCGGCAGCCTCGTTGAAGTAACGGGCAGAAGAGTAGAATAATATTTCGTTACTAATTGTTAATAATTATTAATAAATTTGCATATTTTCCGATTCCTGAAGTACAATTGATTTGGAGATATTTGGAAAGTTGCATTGAGACTCCAAATGTGGCAGACAGTGAAGCACCACTCAATTTCATAGCTGCACTCATAGCGGATTGGCTGGAGCAACAATCAGCTTCATGATTAACGACCCATCCAACGCAGAAACGCATCGTATCAGAGGAATTGAGACGTTCTGGAGGATGCTGATGATTCTATCGTTAAGTTATAATGTGCTTGTATCAAGTAAAAAACGAAAAGGAGCTCACTATGAAAGCACTCGTCACTGGCGCAAATAAAGGAATCGGTTTCGAAATCGCTCGAAGTCTTGGTAAGCGTGGCTATGACATTCTCGTTGGAGCGCGTGATGAAGCCCGTGGGCAGGCAGCAGTCGAAAAACTTGCCGCAGAAGACATATCAGCGACGTTCATCAAGATTGATTTGAATAATCTTGACAGCTTGCAGGCAGCGGCTAAAATGGTTAATTCGCTCGATATTTTGGTCAATAATGCTGGAATTCCTGATAGTGTCAAGCCTGGGCGCGCGGCGCTCGACCTCGCAAAGCGCACATTTGACTATACAACTGAGGATTTACGCACGACGATGGAAACGAATTTTCTCGGCACACATGAACTCATCAAAAGTCTGCTGTCATCTCTGACAGACAACGCGAAAATCGTCAACATCACCGTTCCGATTTCGCCGACCGACTTTTGGCACCCGCTCGCTTACATTACGAGCAAAGCAGCACTCAACGTGATGACACTGACTTACGCTTACGAGTTTGAAAAAATGGGCAGCCATCGCCAGATTTTCGGCATCATGCCTGGCGCTGTCGCAACCGACTTGAACGGCATGGAAGCGGGTGCGCACGGCGGATTCGTCAAGTCTCCCGAAGCCGCTGGGCAGATGAGTACCGAGATAATCCTGTCTGATAAGAATCAAAATGGCCAAATTATTCAGTACGATGGAAAGATTGTTACAGATTATGAGATTCAGCTGAGAGGCTAGAAACATCAAACTCTGTCAGTGGTACTACTTCGACTGGCAACTTTAGTTACATAGGGCTTGCTTAATGATTTACACAGCCTCTCCGATAGGACAAAATTTCGTTACAATCGTCACGTTCGAGCACTTCAATAGAGGATACAAGTTTATTCCAGGCGTCACGGCCTCTAGCGCCATGAAGGGATCAATCCCTTCATGGCGCACTTTTATGAGTGCCTTCCCAAGATTGGCGAACTGAACGACTTTTTCATTGATGGATATACAATTTTGTTTCTGGATTTCTTCTTGGGCCTTCCGACTCTTAGATAAAAGTGACATGGTAGTTTTATTCATGTAAAAAATCCGAAGTATTGTCAGTTGCTCAATCTAAAGTGCTGCCGGTAAGATCGGTGGCCTTTTCTAGCCTACATTTTTCATATTGATTTATAATAACAAACCCCAAAATGCCTAGGAAAGTGGCTGCGGCTGCCAAGTAGAATGAATTGCGTGAGCCTATCCATATATCAAGAGCGGGAGATTGAAGAAATCCGGCTGTAACTACAGTGAACAATGAAATTCCAATGTTCTGCGCAAGTCTTTGTACAGAGCCAATCGTTGCTTGATGCGAGGGCCCAACAGCTTCCATGATAGCGGCAATGTTTGAAGGTTGGAAAAGCCCGGCACCTACACCATAAACAAAAAGTAATGAGCAAACTATAGGTAATTGCCAGTTCGGGAGCAAAAAGGCAAGAATCAGCAGTGGCACTAACATACAGCAAAGTCCGACTGTCATTAATCGGAACGTGCCCCAACTCCTCATCAGTCGGCCGGCTATATTAGAGGTCAATACAAGGCCCAAGGGTAACATTAAATTTACCAACCCGGAATTCCAAGGGGTATAATAACTTGCCTGTTCCAGATAGAAAGGTACGACAATCATACAAAGACGTGTAACACCTCCATATGCAAAAATTGTATATAAAGAGACTGTGAAGAAACCATTGTGAAATAACGATAATGGAACAATAGGATTAGCCGCCCTTTTTTCTCTTCGGATAAACAGGAACATAAGGATTGTAAAAAGCATGATATACATTCCGGAATGAGGAGAACCTAGCTGAGAGCATCCATAAACTAATGAAAAAATAGAGGCTGAAAGCAAAAGGCTGCCGGACAAATTTAACGGCGGTTTTTTGCTTACCGGCACTACTTTTCCTTTCAAGACATAGTGGCATGCAAGTAAACAAAGAAGACAAATAGGGATATTAATCAAAAATATCCAATTCCATCCTATTGTAGATAAGATGATTCCACCCGCAACAGGTCCAAGGACATGCCCGAGTCCAAAAAAAGCGGCTAGAGCCCCCAGTGCTTCACCTTTTTTGATAGGGGATACTGAGGTTGTTATTAAAGCAGCAGAGGTTGCTTGAAGCATGGCAGCTCCTATCCCTTGTAAGATTCGAAATGAAATTAGCTGTATCACAGTTCCTGAAAACGCACAAAACAGGGAGGCAAGCGCAAATAACGTTAATCCCATTGAATAAATTTTTAAACGTCCATAACGGTCACTTAACCTGCCGAAGACGACAATACAGCTGCATATGACAATGGTATAAAGAGATATGGTCCAGGCTACAGTTGTGACAGAAGAGTGGAACTCACGAACAAGAGAAGAGATCGCAACGTTAAGAATTCCTGAGTCTAAGGTTGTGAGAAACATACCTACCCCAGCAACAAGTACTATGGCGAGATAAGAGCCAGCTTGATCTAAGCGTTTATTTGCCAAAATCTTCATTCTTCAATCCCCCCAGTCGAATGTATACCACCAATCAAGATCTATTGTTAAATGTATTTTAAAGCAGAAAAATTTATAGTTCTAATATATAAAATATATTATAATTATAGGTTAAAACTATAAATGATTCAGTGTTGAAAATATACCAACGATTCGAGGCTAGCTCACATAATGGTACAAGCTATTTTAACGAGGAACATTAGTTTAAATCAACACGACAGTAACCGAAATTAATCGGCTGCTGTTCTTTGAAGTAAAGGGCATAAAGCTTGTAAAGATTGAGCTAACGGAAACGATAGCTTAACATCGAAAGAACTGCCGGGTGCAGTTCTTTCGATGTTAGCGGTCATTTGTGGACAGGTTTTACGTTGCTTCGTGTTCACAACCTCAAACACAGGCGAAGATCTGGAGGATTTGATCTCGATTGGGACCATCGGATTGATCAAGGCGATTGAATCCTTTTCGCCGAATAAGGGAACGAAATTGGCTACGTTTGCGGCACGATGTATCGAGAATGAGATCTTGATGCACTTAAGGTCGTTGAAAAAAACGAGAAAAGATGTGTCACTGCATGATCCAATCGGGACGGAGGCTGACGATGTTATAGATAAGGTACAGCTAAAGATTGAGAAGAGCAAAATCTATAAAAATTTAGATATATTGGATGACCGGGAAAAGGAAGTTGTTATGGGTCGGTTTGGATTGGAGCACGGCGGTGAGGAGCGGACGCAGCGGGAGATTGCGAAGGAGCTGGGGATTTCGCGATCGTATGTGTCGCGGATTGAGAAAAGGGCGCTCATGAAGCTGTATCATGAATTTTATAAGGCGAAGCAGTAAGGTTATGAATCAGTTACTTCATTTATTTGGACTTTGTGCAAGTAATGGAGGTGAAGGTTATGACTTTAATTCATATCGAGAATGCCAGTAAATATTATACGATGGGCGAGGAAACGATAAAAGCATTAGATGATGTCTCGTTAGATATTGATCATGGAGAGTTCGTGGCAATCATGGGACCATCGGGTTCCGGCAAGTCCACACTGATGAACATCATCGGGTGCTTGGATATTGTAGATAAAGGTGTTTATGACCTAGATGGTCAAGCGATAAACGTGCTTAAGGATTCTCAACTTGCTGAGATTCGTAATCAGAAGATTGGATTTGTTTTTCAGAGTTTTAACCTGCTGCCGAGATTAAGTGCCTATGAGAATGTAGAGTTGCCTTTGATCTATCGGGGGATGAGCAAAAAGGAAAGAGAGCCTCTCGTTTTACATGCACTAGAATCGGTGGACTTGCTGGATCGTAAGAAGCATTTTCCATCAGAGTTATCTGGTGGACAGCAGCAACGTGTTGCTATTGCGCGAACGTTGGCAGGAGATCCGTCAATCATTTTGGCGGATGAGCCTACGGGAGCTTTAGATTCGAAGACAGGTGTGGAATTTTAAACATTTTAAAGAGATTAAATGCACACGGTCGTACGATTATTTTGATTACTCATGACTTATTTATTGCCCAGCAGGCGAAGCGGATTGTGAGGTTTCGGGATGGGCGGTTGAATGAAGTTGTTTAGTGTTTATAAGACCGGAACTCCAAATAAGGGGGTCCGGTCTTTTATTTTTAATAAATTGTTTG
>NZ_WHOC01000059.1:0-942 GCF_013141785.1 Paenibacillus germinis | reverse complement strand
CGATTTGGGTTGGAGCTTGGCGGGGAAGAGCGGACGCAGCGGGAGATTGCGAAGGAGCTGGGCATCAGCCGCTCGTATGTGTCGCGGATTGAGAAAAGGGCACTCATGAAGCTGTATCATGAGTTTTATAAGGCGAAACGGTAAGGGTTATGAATCGGATACTTCATTTATTTGGACCCTGTGCAAGTAATGGAGGCGAAGGTTATGGCGTTAATTCATATCGAGAATGCCAGTAAATACTATACGATGGGCGAGGAAACGATTAAAGCATTAGATGATGTCTCGTTAGATATTGATCAAGGAGAGTTCGTGGCCATCATGGGGCCATCAGGTTCCGGCAAATCCACACTGATGAACATCATCGGGTGCTTGGATATTGTAGATAAAGGTATTTATGACCTAGATGGTCAAGCAATGAATGTGCTTAATGATTCTGGGCTTGCTGAGATTCGTAATCAGAAGATTGGCTTCGTTTTTCAGAGTTTCAACTTGCTGCCGAGATTAAGTGCCTATGAGAATGTGGAGTTGCCCTTGATCTATAGGGGAATGAGCAAAAAGGAAAGAGAACCACTTGTTTTACATGCACTGGAAGCGGTAGACTTGCTGGATCGTAAGAAACACTTCCCATCCGAGCTATCAGGTGGGCAGCAGCAGCGTGTTGCTATTGCGCGAACGTTGGCAGGAGATCCTCCGATCATTTTGGCGGATGAGCCTACGGGAGCGTTAGATTCGAAGACAGGTGTGGAGATTTTAAGCATTTTAAAGAGATTAAATGCACAAGGTCGGACGATTATTTTGATTACTCATGACTTATTTATTGCGCAGCAGGCGAAGCGGATTGTGAGGTTTCGGGATGGGCGATTAAACGAAGTTGTCTAGTGTTTATAAGACCGGAACTCCAAATAAGGGGGTCCGGTCTTTTTATTTTTAATAAATTGTTTG
>NZ_WHOC01000058.1:0-93790 GCF_013141785.1 Paenibacillus germinis | reverse complement strand
CGCTGTGATCGTATGTGTGTTCGCGCCAATTTCTCCGTTCTCCGCGAGATTATAGAGCTCAAGCTCATACACAGCATACATGCCCCATGTCGTATAGTTCGCATCATTGACCTGTATTCTCAGCTTCAGTGCATCTCGTACTTCAGGAATATTGGCAAAGGTGTGCTCCATTACGTTGTCATCTATGCTGCTTTTCCATTGGATCGGTACCCCCTTCGCTATGGTTTCAAAGTTTACTCCGTCTGTAGAAGCCTGAACATCAATATTGGAAATACCCTGGATTAATCCAGATGTCGTGGCCATGACGATGGTGTTAAAGGTTTGCTTTTGTTCCCAAGTAAGATTAATTTGATGCGGAAACGGATGATCGGTATTGTAGCCTCGCGAACTCGCGAACATGGTATAAATAATGCCGTCAACCATTTTCTTGGCACTATAGTCTTCGCCTTCGCGTTCTGCCGTTGCTGAAATATCAGAATAGCTTCTGGCAATATTGGTGCCTGGCTCATTCACATTTCCTTTGAGAAAGTTCAACGTGTAGAGCTTTGTCGTCGTCCCGTCGCTTGCGGTGGACCTGATATGAACCACGCTTTTCCCGACTGGAATGTCAAAAGTCTGTGCTGTGTTATCGGCGACCCGCTTTCCGTTGATCTGCAGAGTACCTGCATCGTCCGAAAGCGTTGGCGTAATCGCGATGGTACTTACATCATTAG
The DNA here is from genome assembly GCF_013141785.1 of Paenibacillus germinis. Lineage (NCBI taxonomy): Bacteria > Bacillati > Bacillota > Bacilli > Caryophanales > Paenibacillaceae > Paenibacillus > Paenibacillus germinis. The sequence continues at coordinate 93,077 of NZ_WHOC01000058.1, read as the reverse complement.
GAATCATGACTTGGAAGGTCGTCGTGCTGTTGTCAAACGTAAAGGAGGGAACATTAGAGATTGTTAAATTCCTCAGCGTTCCATCTGCTACAGGGCTTATCTCTCCGTTGTCTGGGAGGTTATAAAGCTCTAGCTCATATATAGCATATATGCCCCAATACGTATGGTTAGCGTCATTGACCTTTAACCTCAGCTTCAGCGCGTTATTAACTGTAGGGATATTCGCATACGCGTATTCCATGATGTTGTCGTCTTTGCTGCTATTCCATTGAATCGGTACCCTCTTCGCAATTGTGGTCCAATTCGTTCCATCTGAAGTAGCCTCAACATCAATATCTGTTATCCCCTGTAATAACCCTGATGGTGTGGCCATGACAATCGTATTAAAGGTCATCTGTTGATCCCAAGTAAGATTGATCTCATGTGGGAACGGATGCGTGTTAGTATACCCGCTAATACTAGCAAACATGGAACCATAACTGCCGTCAACCATATTCGAAGCACCATAGCCGCTATTGGCTTCCCTTGCAGCTGTTGCTGTAATATCTGAATAGCTTCTCGCAATATTGGCGGTCTGTTGATTTACATTGCCTTTGAGAAAGTTCAACGTATAGAGTCTCGTGGTTTCCCCATCACTTGCGGTAGACCGAATAAGGATCTTACTTTTACCTGTAGGGATGTTGAATGTAAGTCTCTTACCGCTGCCGAAACGTTGCCCGTTGACATCCAGGGTGCCATTTGCATCCGCAAGCGTTGGTGTAATTGTGATCACGTCTACATCGTTGGGAATGATGACCTGGTAATTCATATTGTTTTTATTAAAAAGAACCGAAGGCGCGTTAGTCATCTCCAAACTTTGCAGCGTTCCGTCATAGATCATCTGTCCTTCATACATGCTTACTCGAAAGCCGTCAACGTACAGGTTTTTGTTTTCCAAGTTCACTACCCTGATCGTGTGCTTGCCTGCTGACAGATTATGATTGCTGTATACCGATATCGAATCGAGTTGAACTTTCTCATATAGGTCTATAATCACCGGAGCGGAATCGTCGACGGTTACGGCAATTTTACCGGAGCCTTCATTTTTCTCCGCAATAAGATCGATACCGGACCCTGTAAAGGTATAGGTCAAATCATCTTCCGCTTTCAACGTGCCTTGAACACCGCCCATATAAGCGTATTTCCGGCTTTTTGCAAACCATTCACCATTGAAGGTGATCTCGCCGGTCGCGTTATCGGTCATGTAGGTCATAGGTACATCCTGCCCATCGTAGGGACTACTTGGCACAGGAATTGCACCCACAGGGTCTCCGGCAGCCGCTTTAACCAGATAATTATGAAGCATTCTGATATATTCAGGGTCAACGGTATATTTTCTCGGATCAGACGGGTTAACAGCGCTGTCCGCTATACGTTTGGCAAGCTCGGGATTGGTTTGCTTGAGTTGGTGCATCAGTTCGTAATCCTCAAGTCCGTCTCTTTGGGCCTCGTAGCGCAGCGAGCTCTTAACCGTCATATGATCCTTATCCGGATATACGATCGTGGAATCGCCATAATGCGGGACATACCATACGTTCCATCCCCAATGCAAGTGCCCTTGAACACCGTCTTGGCTAAGATTCCAGAATAACAGCCTGCCTGTCGATATGGGTTGCGTCCAGAATCTGTTCAACCATGGAGCCGGATTGGCATCGCAAGTATACACCCACAAGTCTTTGCCTGCCGCCTGCTCCGCCTTATATAGATTTTTCTTGTCCTGAAAAACCGGCGTTAACGGGACCCAAACATCCACATAGGGTTTGATGGCTTCGTTCATTAAAGTACCGCCCGCATCAGCGTCCAATGTCTTGAAATCCGGAACGATTTCTTTTAATTGTCTTGCGATATACGTCATATAGTTTGTAATGCTAGCACCGTTGGGTTCGTCCTTAGTATGCTGATACCAAGTGAAACCATTATCGTTAAGCCAACCTTTATCTTCTAAATGATCGTGCAATGCCGACAAGTAGTTAGTAAGATAAGCGTCTGTAACAGGTAGTGAATCGGGTTCGGGTATGGACGTTTTCCACGGATCTTCGGGATTATCATTGTTTGGCCTCTCACTTTGTGGCATTTGTTCTAATGCATGGATCAAGTGAATGTTCGCAAAATGAGTAATCCCTCTATCCATAAAGGTTTGAACATATCGATCGAACAAAGACCAGTCTATATGTTCCGGTATCCCGTCTTTAAAAGACACCATCTTGGTACCCTTTGCGTTTAATAATAGGTCTGTACGAACCCAAATCATGTTCTGACGATAGTCGGTCATGGTTTTGGCGAAATTATCCATAAGTTCAAACCACTCATCGCTATACGTCTCCACTCCGTAGTAGTTCTGACCAACGTCATAACTAGACTGAGTTAGAGGATCATCAGCAATCTCAGGTGGAGAACCTCCAATCATAAAACCATTAGTCATAGACCACTGATAATTAACGAAATTAGCCTTAGAGGTTTGAGGGATTTCAGCGTTAGCTACTTCAACGTTAATAGGTACTTGATAATCGCCCAAAGTCGATTTCACCGTAACCATACCGTGATAGAGGCCAGGAACAGCATCGGCAGGGACATAATTCGTTATTAAGATGGGCTGAGTTGAATTTGCCGCCACATGTATAGATGTATCGTTCGAAAGCGGGTCGGGAATTTCGGATAAGGGGTAGATTTGCGTGCCTACCAAATCCGGTCGATATTGATTGGGCTGCACGGTATCCTCAAGCACGTATTCTTCAAAATGATAGCTTAAGTTGCTGTTTGAGATCGTATTTCCAGAAGATGCAAGATCGGAAAATTCAATTCCAGTAATCTCAAAATCACTATTGCTTCTTACAGCAATTTGCTCACTTTCGTATTCGTTTCTGGCTGAAACAAGATCAATGCTGTTTCCAGGATTTGCGGGGATCGTGCTGGTCCTGTATACGGCTTTCATTGCATTTACCACCCACACGTCCAACTGGCCGCTATCAGCATAGACACTAGGAGCATTGTTCTGAAGAAAGAAGCTTGCTAGAATCATAAAACAGATCATTTTACACATTGTTCGTTTGAACATAGATCAACAATCCTCTCGTTCTTTATTTAATGTCAGACACAATCATTTAAAGCGCTTGCAATGGTGGTTGGCGATGCCATCTGTTCATATTTACATTGTATTATCATTTGAACCCCTGCAAAATAATAGTATTTTTTGAAATCTAACAGATTTCGATTGGAAACAAAAAAACGAACATGGCTTTACCGCCGCAACACAAAAAAAAAGCCATGCTCTTATGAGCATTGGCCCTTATGTGATCATGACTCGTCTTCTCTAATGTGACGATACTGCGGTATGCGTACGATAACTGAAGTGCCAATCCCAGGTTGACTATGAATAATGATCCCGTATTCGGATCCGAATAAGAGCTGTAATCTATCTTGCACATTTTTCATGCCATAACCAGTACTTTCATGTTTAAGAATACGCTCAATTATATACGGTTCCATACCGACGCCATTATCCTCCACGGCAAAAACAATATCCTCACCGTCGAGACTTGCCCGCAGGATGAGTTTACCTCGCCCCTCACGCTTCAGATCGAGGCCATGCATAATCGCATTTTCAACAATCGGCTGCAAGATCAAATGGATCATTTCAAATTGAAATACCTTGTCGTCTGCATCGAATTCTACTTCAAATCTTGTATTGTGCATAGCTATTTGAATATGTATGTACGCTTGGACGTTTGTCCATTCATCTTGAATCGAAATAATCTGCTTCCCTTTATTTAAAGTCGTTCTGTAAAAACTAGAAAGATGATTCACCAAGTCACTAATTTCTTGGGCATCGATACGCAGCGCTTTTGAATTAATTAAAGACAAAGAGTTGTATAGAAAATGGGGATTGATCTGAGCTTGCAGCGCTTTGAGTTCGGCCGACTTTTGAGTGATCTTTGTCTGATATACCTCCGAAATGAGCTGATTAATTTGTTTAAGCATAGAACCGAATTGATCGGTAAGCTGCCCGATTTCATCTTTCGAATTCGTTGATACAACAACAGTAAGATCACCATTTTCCACCATCTTCATTTTGGTGTTTAATTTCTCGATTCCTTTTAACAGCGTTTCTGAGAACAAGAAGATAATGATACTGAGGAAAACCATACAGATGAGTACAATGATGCCCGTTGCGCTTAAAATATTGCCAATGCCTGTTTTGTACTGATTATCAGGGGCCAAATAATGCAGTATCCAATCGGTTTGAGGAATATCTTTGTTTACAACTAAATAGGATTCGCCACCTATGGTCGCTTTTGAAGTACCCTTCCTTGAAAGTGATTGTAGTTGATCATCATCCATCTGCCCAACATGCTCTGTTAAAACGGGCCGATTCTGTCTATCGGTAATGATGATGCCATACCCTTCATTCACCCTGCCAATGAAATCACCAAAGATTTTATTGTAATCAAACCTGACATAAAGTTCACCGCTCACGGTCTGAAACTCGATATTGTAAATCACTCGTGTGGCAAACAATTCTCCATCTTCGAACCACCACTTGGTTGTATCACTGCCCTTTGTCTCTAGATACCAATCCTTATCCTTAACTGCTGTAGAAGGAGTAATGAAGTTTCCTAATTCAGATAGCCGATTCTCGGAATACAACATAATCTCATTCATATCTCCAACCATATACATCAAGTTAAAAAAAATAGGTTCAATTTTATCATTCAGCGTCTTAAATTGTGTGTACAAATCCTGATTCGGATTACTCATCAAATCAATAAGCGCAGGATGGAAAACAATCGATTTCATTGGGACATCCTGCCTCTGAAGTCGGTAACTGATCTCTAGTGCGACCTTCTTCGCCTCGTTATCCGCGCTTTGCAAAAACTGGCTTTCCAATGAAGATTTGGAATTATGGTAGGCATACAAGCCCAGTACAATTGTTGGCAGGAAAATGACAATCACATAAGAAAGTAATAATTTTTGGCGCAGGCGGAGATTACGAATAAATTTGAGCGGAGTCACCTCCTTCCACCACGCTCTCGATATTGAACAGGAGTCAAGCCGTTATATTGCTTAAACATTAAATTAAAATAGGAAGTGTTCGCGAATCCAACTGTACTGGCAATATCTACAACTTTAATCGTTGAATCACGCAGCAGTTCCTTCGCTCGCTCCATTCGAACGGCTGTAATATATTTGACTAGGCTTTGGCCTGTACTTTTTTTAAACAGAAAACTTAAATAACTTGGCGATAAAAAGACGCGCTTGGCTAGATATTCGACCCCAATATCACTCCCGTATTCTAGCTGGATGAGCGTCTGTACATCTTCAATCACTTTGCGGCATTGATCATCTGTCGCCGTTTCGATTCGCAGCAAATGCTCCTGAAAAACGGATAAAATGACTTGCCTCAACTCAGCAATCGAATTGCAAAGTGCAATTCGCTCCAAGCCATCCTTTAATAAATTGACGTATTTTTTTCCTTGAAACTCTACTATTTTTTTTAATATTTCAGTAAATATGAGTTTGGCATAAATAGAACTAAACCGCTTACAACTGCGCATACTCGCAATGAGAAACTCTATTCGATGCTCAAGTGTACGATAATCATTTTGTGCAATGGAAGTATAAATATCCTTTAGCATAAGCTCTAACGATTCGTCATCTACATGGACATAAATGCTTTCATCATCTTTGGAACAAACGACACTGCTATCCATAAAAAACCGAAAATTCATTAACTCTTCCATTTGGTTAAACTCGTCATGAAGTCCCTCTAGCTTATCGATCGGACGACCAACAATAATAAAACTTCGCCGATCGAAGCGAGTCTCCAGCCATTCTTTAACCCAATTCCCATAAGCCATAAGCTCTTGCTGGTTATCGCTGATCGTTGAAGCTGGATCTATAGCGATTAGCATGATGCTTTGATACTCATTCATATTTAAATAAAGCATCTCTTGTTTACAAGTCGACTGAAGGCATTCGAACACTTCTGCATGATGCAGATCAAAAAAATGATTTAGCAATCCAATCATAATCATATACATCCGCTTATTTGACAGATGACTTAGGCCAGCAAAAGCTGCCCGTTCCTCGAAATGGACGTCACTCTCACGGCCTTGAAGGAGATCAAACAGGAGCTTTTCTTTCTCATACGCCACTCCTTTATGAAAGCCTTTGATCAGCAGCTCATCTTTCTCTCTCTGAAGTCGTTCGTCCTCAAGTATATTGATTATGGAATGGAACACTTTGAGGAATTCCTTCACATCGATCGGCTTTAACATATAATTAACCGTTCCAAGCTGAATCGCTTTTTGTGCATATTCAAATTCCCCATAAGCACTGTAAATAAGCACCTTAAGGTCCGGAGCGACTACTTTTGCCTGCCTAATTAACTCTAGACCGTCCATGAATGGCATGCGAATATCCGTGAATAACAGATCGACATGATGCCCCCTTATATAGTCCAGCGCTACTTCCCCATCATTGGCCTGAGCAACAGAAAATGGTAGAGCATGCTTATGAATAAGCCATTCAATGGCATCAATTTCTGCTTGTTGATCATCGACTACTAGTATATGATACATATTTTCCTCCCTATCCGTTCATACGAGAGCTATTCAAAGCATAGCACGCCAGGTATTCCAATTCATACTATGTTCTTATTAATCGCATAGCTTAGTTACTATTTTTAGATAAATTCTGTTAGGTTTCGAAAAAATCTGTTATTTCGATTAAAATGGCATTTATACTACAATGATAACAGAACTGAGAAACAAACTATCTAAATTTGGGAGGTCTTTGTATGAAGAGGAAATGGTCAGTCTCCGCTACCGCTATACTCACCTTGTCGATCCTATTTACAGGCTGCAGTAATAACAGTACGGACAACAGCAGGACAAAGGAAAATGTAACACCGAAGGTTACAACGGAAACGAAAGAAACAAAGGATCAGGTACCGGTAAAGAAAGTAAAAGTCAGATTATCGTATTGGAACAAAGAAGACAGTGTAAAGACACTTCTGCAATTATTCAAAGATAAACTTCCCGATGTAGATGTGGAGTATCAGTTCATCGATAACAAGACTTACACAGATGTCATCAAAACACAACTTGCAGCAGGCGAAGGTCCTGACATAATCGGTGGAGTAGTGGACGCTAAAACCGTCAAAACAGGTTACTTCGAAGATTTAACAGAGCGCTACGCTAGCAAGTATTATAATACCGGCACGTCCACCGTAACATTTGATAATAAACTGTACGGGTTGCCGCAAGCTAGTTGGTTTAACGGGGTTTACTATAACGTTGATCTATTCACCAAATATAACCTGAAAATACCAAAAACGCTTGATGAGTACTTCCAAGTAGCGGACGTGCTGAAGAAGAATGGCATCAAACCCCAAGCGATCGGTCTAAAGAATCCTAACGTAGCGGGCCAGTCCTTCCTCGGTTTGGCATTAAATGATTTTATCGGCACAACGGAAGGTAAAAAATGGAATGATGATTTTGGCAAAGGAACCGCGAAAATGGTCGATGCGCTGGAGCCTGCTTTGACGACATGGACCGAATACTTGAAACACGGTGTCTTCACCAAAGATATGCTTGGGCTTGAAGAAGAACAAGCCATTGACGAATTTACAAGCGGCAAGGCAGCTATGTTCCAAGCAGGACCTTGGTACATGGAAACCTTTAAGCAAAAAGCGCCTAACATGAAGATTGATATGTTCCCGAACCTGGGCACAAAAGGCGGTCCGGGTTGGATGGTCGGCGGTCCAGGGGTATCGTTTGGATTGAATGCGAAGTCAAAAGTCAAAGATGCGGCGTACAAGGTGCTTGACCTGTTATCCACACCAGAAGGTCAGAATGCTTACTGGACCGATAATAAAGGCGGTTCATCTTTCTTGAAAGGCGTTACTTTTGAAATGCCAGCAGAGTACAACGGTGCTCAAGAAGCTTTCAAGGCAGGCAATGTCATGTACCCTGTTAATAATTGGGGCGTTGCTTATCCTGCTTTCACAGATCTAGGAAAAGGTATTCAAGAAATCATAGCCGGTACCAAATCGCCTCATCAAGTGCTAGAAGCGGTAGACAAGAAAGCAGCTGAACTGCTGGAGAAATCTAAATAGGCCGTATAAATTACAAGGGGCAAAGCGATTTGCCCCTTGTACATCCTATAAGCTAAAGGTTGTTGCACATGAACAAACCAAAAATTTTCAAACGAGAGATCAGTTATGTTTTGCTTTTGCTTCCTGCCTTACTTATTTATTGTACCTTTTTCATAATTCCGACGTTAAAGACCGCGTTATACAGCTTTACAAACTGGTCAGACGTGCATCCGGTTGTTGTCAAGTTTGTTGGTCTAGACAATTATATAGCTCTATTTAAAGATTCACTCTATTTGACAGGTATTAAAAACACTTTAATCTATGCGGTTCTCGCGATGCTTGGGCAGAATGTACTAGCCATTCCATTAGCGGTGTTTCTCAATAAAAAATTAAAAACAAAAAATCTGCTGCGGGCTGCGTTCTTCCTTCCTGCGGTGTTCAGCGTATTGGTTATCGGTTTTCTCTGGAATTTTATGTACTCACCCTCCGACTTTGGCTTGATTAATCAACTTGTAGTCGCTCTTGGCTTTGAACGCATCAATTTTCTCGGAGATCCTCATCTTGCCCTCTATTCGGTCATCATCGCCTCCGTATGGCAGTGGGTTGGTTACACAATGGTTATTTATTTGGCCAACTTGCAGAGCATCTCAACAGATTATTACGAAGCGGCGAAGATTGACAGAGCGAGTGGGTTGCAAATGTTCCGCTATATCACACTTCCTCTACTGCTTCCGGCGATCACTTTCAATACGGTTATGGGGATGATAAACGGCATGAAGGTATTTGATATTGTTTACGCCTTGACTGGTGGTGGCCCGGGGTATTCTACGGAAACGATCGTATCACTCATGCTCAAGAAAGGGCTCAGTGAAGGTTTCTATAGCTACGGAGCCGCATTCGGTATCGTCTTCGTTATCCTCGTTGGCATCATCACCTTTATTCACATTTCACTAATCAAGATGTGGGAGCGGCGGTAATCATGAATAGATATACAAAAGAAACTGCCGTCACGGAAATTCTCATGCTCGTCTTAGCGGCGATTTTTATGATCCCTATTTACTATTTGATCATCACGACTTTTAAGACCCCAGCTGATGCGGTCTCTCATCCGCTGGGCCTTCCAGTTAACATCACGTTCGTCAATTACATTCGCGCCTTTAAGGCAATGAACTACATTCATGTGTTGGGAAACAACCTTATCATTACGATTTCCTCTGTTACGGGTATTGTTATGTTTTCTGCGATGGCTGCTTACAGTTTGGTACGACGCACTAATCACTTCAATCGGATCGTGTTCCTTTTATTCATGGTTGGGATGATGGTACCGTACCAAATGGGGATCTTAGCACTTTATCAACAGGTAGCCCAGCTTGGGCTTATGAATACCCACACGGGCATTGTTCTTATAGAAATTTGTTACAGCCTTCCGTTCTCTATCTTTTTAATTAAAAGCTTTATCAGCTCTACCGTTCCATTTGAACTGGAAGAAGCGGCAAGAGTAGACGGCTGTGGGGTTTGGAGAACATTCTGGCAGATTGTGTTCCCTCTGCTTACGCCGGTGATTGCCACTGTAGCGATTTTGAATACACTTGGTGTGTGGAATGATTTCATGACACCATTGTTGTTCTTGCAATCCCGTTCAAAGGGTGTATTGCTCTTAGAAGTGTTCCGCAATATTGGGCAATTCTCGACCGACTGGACGAATTTCTTCCCTATGATGCTCCTAGCGGTTGCACCACTCATTCTGTTCTACATTTTCATGCAAAAATATATCATTAACGGCATCACGTCCGGCTCGCTAAAGGGATAGGAGCTTAAAGCTTTGCAAGAGAAAGCCTTTGAAGCTGAATACTTCTATTCATAGGTTGTCACTTGAAACGAATACATTAAAGCCCTGATCCGAATGGAGCAAGGTTTCATGTATTCGTCTTTTTCATTTCTTTTGATCCCCAACCGTACGAATGTCTCTGAAGCATTCCTCCGTTCAGCCCCAAAGCTGAAGCAGCTGGCCGATTTTCTCTTCGACGGTCATAAACAAGAGAAAATTGGCCGCCTGACGATTTGAAAGTACGCTGCCGCGAAAATTAGTCGCTTGCGCGACATGAGTTTCCTTCACAATGTCGATGCCCACAACAAGATGAGAAGTGGTAATTCGTTCATTTTTTCTATTCAATATATAAATTTGACAATTATCGATCAACACAATAAAATATTTTTACGTAACACAATATTTGTATATCCTATGGATCAAGGTCCGTTCGCTCATCTTTCCCACACCGTTAGCAGGTACCTCTCTGAATCCTCAAAGGAGATAAGACTAAATGAAAATAATCATCTTCGGAGTAAGCGGAACAGTCGGAAAAGCATTAACTAAAACTCTTACAGTTAGTCATCATGATGTTTATGGAAGTTATCATTTGAATAAACCGTCATTTTTACCTTCAGGTCGTACTATTCAGCTTCCGATTGGTGAACTTGATGTATTGGAGAAGTTTTTATCGCAAGTCAATCCCGATTTCGTAGTTATGGCTTTGCGCGGAGATTTTGTAAAGCAGCTTAAGTTCCATATTAAAACAGCAGAATACTTAAGAAATACAGGTGGCCGAATGATTTTTTGTTCTACCTCTAATGTATTTGATGCAAGTACCGAGTCGCCGCATTTCGAAGAGGATCCCCCCTCTGCTGCCAGTGATTATGGACAATTTAAAGTGGAATGTGAAAGGGTATTGGCTGAAATACTTTTAGATAAACTTATCATTGTTAGAATTCCAACCCTTTTTGGTCATGATACACCTCGAACTAACGAGTTGAGACAACAGCTTCAAGACGGAGAGTCAATAAAGATTTATTCCAATTTGTATTCCACCAGAAACACCGATCAGTTATTATCGATGCAGCTTACATATTTGATGGAACAAGGGCTAACGGGCATTTACCACCTTGGGACTACCGATATAATGAATCATTCAGAATTCACAAAAAAGCTTTTGACACGTTGGGGTTATACGGATGTTGCATTCGAAGTATTAATGCAGGATACTTTTTCCTCAGTCATTCCCGAAAGATATGATAACTCTCTTTTAACCAATAATCCCTTGCCGCATAAACTCCAAATAAACCACGAGCAGTTGATCGAATATTTATCAATGATCAAGTTTGCCCGTTAGCACAGCAGGCCACCGAGTTTACACTTGGTAGCCTGCTTGAACTCTGTACTATTCATTTAAGTATACCTCGTCCAGGACCTCAGTGTATGTGACACATCGGCACCTTCCAAGATCATTTTGTGAATATCATCATTGATCAATTGTCGGGAAGCATTCCACTTCTTGTTCAGATAGTAGCCACTGAGCTGCACATGATCGAGCTCCTTTAAGTACCGGGACCATATCCGATGTTTATTCAATCCTCGCTGTTCCGATTGCGATTTCGAAATCGGTGGCATCCACGAGTGGCACTCTAGGATGTAATGGCGCAAGAATTCCCATGCGATCCGAGGATTCGACGAATTCGTCGTTATACCGATCCCGCCCATGTAGATCATATTCACCTCTTCCCCGCCTGGTAATAACGGCAAACCGACAACTTCATACCGTTCATCCAGTTTATGATGGTGGGTATCCCATACAAAACAGAATGTCATCGCACTCTCATCAAGCCCATTTTCCGCTATGAAATGTTCTCCGGGCTTACGAATAATATGGTGAACTCTGTATGCATCGATAATTTTGCGAAATGCCTCAATTGTAGCTGGGCTATCCACATATCCTCTTGACGTCGAGCCGTCGGGTGATATGTACCTGCCTCCATTCCTCATTACAAAAGGTTCGAACCACTCGATATCAACACCGAGTCCGAAACCGAACTGACTCGCAATTCCTTCATTGTCTCGAATTGTTAGCTGTTTCGCCATTTCAACCATGTCATCCCAGGTCCAAGTTTCAGTTGGATAAGCTAGCCCTGCCCGGTCGAACATTTCTTTGTTATATATGATGAGCGGTGGGCTGACTTCAATGGGTAGTCCAGGCAGCATTCCGCCATGTCTCGCAACCCGCAGAAGACCCGAATATAAATCCTGTTTCAAGCCTTTATTTTCTGCAATGTACGGGTTTAAATCAATAAATATGCCTCCTGAGTTGCCAATTTGATAGCCACCTGTTTCGATAATATCTGGTGCGTTTTCTGATTTAAGTGCTTGCATGATTTCAAAATAGTCTTTCAACTGCTCGACAACGATCCGAATATCCGGGTTCGCCCGTTCAAAAGACTCCTTCGCGTCCATCACATTTTTCATGTTGTATCCAATTTGTGTTAAAAATCGTATTTCGGTCATGAGTATTTACATCCCTTCTCTTCTCTAATAAAGGTAAGCGCTTTTTCCAAATAACCGACGGCGGCCGTCTCAAATTCTTTTGCTTGTTCCAAATAAACGGCACACGTCTCAAGCATATCCGCTAATAGCATCTCAGATGAACGAATGAACGGCACATATGAGCTCAATTGCTCCATCGCTTCCGCCGATTGTTCATAAGCATCTGAAGCTAGCAACGTCAACCGCATTGCTTCACCTTCGAATGGAACACTACGTAAATAAAGCGACGCATAACGTTTCGCCTCGGCATATACCGCAGATAGCTGCCCTAATCCATACCTGTTCGGTACGACGTGACGGTTACGAAGATGACCTATCCAGCGGTTATATGCTACAAGCCCGGACGTGTACTTTAAGTAGCTGGTCATTGGGCGATAATCGCAGCCATTCCGTGCATAATTGACAGCAAAACGAACGGTCCGTTCAGCTTGCTGCTTTTGCTCCGATATCCGAATTGGCCGAACATCCGGCTCAAGAACACTATCAATGCCTGCTGCAAAACGAACCGGATTGTACGTCACATCGTCGTACGTAAGCGTTTTACCCTCTGGAAGCATTTGATCGGACATATATACGATCTGTTGTTCTTCGTCATACCCGTAAATAACAGACCATTCGTGAACATAGGGCTTAGAAGCCTGTGTATCAAAATACAAAACTGGCTTCCCAAGATCGATGTACTTCCGAATGAAAGGCAGAACCGATTCTTCAATCGGCAAGACGACTGGAAACCGCTCCACTGCTCCGAGAAGAGGTATAGGCGAATCCGAGAGTTGCCCGCAGAGCATCGTTATTTTGTAACCGAGCTCCTCCATGAAGGTCTGCAGCGTTCGTCTCCAGTCAAAAATATAAATGCTATCCGCGAATGTAGTTTGATCCGATATCTTCATGCGAAAAGCAAAGCTGGAGACCCCCATCAGTTCGGCCATCTCCCGACGATCACCTATAGCGGCCAGCATGCGCCCGATACTGTCAATAAAAGTTGATTTAACCGAGATATGCCCCGGCCACTCCGGCATCTGCAAAACTTTACTTCTGATCAATCCACATTCTCCCTTCTCAGGAATTAAGCCAAGAGCGACGCGGATATGCTCTTTTCGCAGCTTTTGGCGCGATCGGTGAATGTATGTATATATGGAACCGGTTGTCATCCGGTACATGGACGCGATCTCCTCAGGGCCCAGCTGGCGAAAAAAGTAAGCCCTGAATATCCCGCGTTCCTTAGGAGTGAGGCAATGAAGCAGTGCATGTATCGTTTCATACATTTCTTTGCGCAGCAAGTTTTCCTGCGGATCCTGATCCCTTACTGCGGCATCGGTCGCGGTGCGAGCAAGATGGTACAGAATACTGTCAAGGTTCTCCCAGTCGACTCGAGGCTCCTCACTCACGGCCGACCCCATAGATGTGAATGGTCTTTCCTTTCGGTACGGGCCGCCGCGACGCAAGCGCATGTTTGCCTGATTGCACACAATCCTGTGGAGCCAAGGGAGGAACCGGCTCGTATCCGCAAGAGATCCCAAATGCATAAATGCTCGAATAAGAGCATCCTGCACGACGTCGTCAGCCATATGTGGGTCTCCAGTCATCCGCTTGGCCCAATCGCACGCTTTGCTCCGATGCTGTTCGATCAGTTCACCGAATGCTTCGGTGTCCCCTTGCTGTGCCCGTTCTACCAAAGTGTTATCAATTTCGTACTGCTGAACAATTACTCGCTCCTTCACTATTGCGCTTGCTTCATTTTCCACATACATTCCCAACCCTCCCTGCTGCGTCATTGCGCTCAATAAGATAGATGCCAATCGCTAGTCAGTTTTGAACAATTAATTAACAGATTTCAACATATTTTCACAATCCCCTTTAGCTGAAATTAAAAAAAGGTTGCTGAGCAATTCGAGCCATAGTAATTTTAACGAAAAAATCGGATGGAACGCACATTCAGCGCATTTTCAGCAACCTTTCAATTAAGATTCAGTTGGCTTTCACCTTTCCTTAAGAAACCAAGCCTATACTTCTAAATGTAAGTAAAACAATAGAGAGGAAGGAATGAGAGATGGGAGAAAGACATATCAGAGGCTCGGAGAATTGGCACCAATTCAAAGGCAACTCCTATGAAGGCATTCATCATGGCTTTCATGGATCGCCACTTCTGAGCATCGTACTGATGCTTGTCGTCGTTTTAATTGGCTATTTATTGTGGAGAAGATTTCGAACACATAAGCAGAACAACCAGTTTACAAATATCGATGCTGCCATACCGCCGGTTAGCTATCAAATGCCCTTAAGTCACAGGGCGAACATGTTAGATGAATGGGAGCGCAACATTCACAAGGAGGAGAAACCAAATGGGAATTTTTAAAAGAGTAAAAGACATTGCATTGGCCGATATCAACGAGATGCTAGATAAAATGGAAAATCCGATCTACATGATCAAGCAGTACCTTAGAGAGCTTGAGGAACAAATCGCTAACGCCAAGAACGCGCTCGCGAATCAGTTGATCGCAGAGCGCAAGTTTGAAGCGTTAATCAGCGAGCTTGAGCAGGTCATCGGAAATCGTGTCCGACAAACAATTCTCGCGCTCGATCGGGATGATGAAACGATCGCACAGCTCGCAATAGAAGAAAAGCTCATTTGCGAAAAGAGGCTCCATGTGTATCTAGAGCAGTATCAGACTGTGAAACAGCATATCGCAATGCTGCAAGAAACACTTCATACTTCGAAGGCGCTGTACGACGAGCTGCAAAGCCAAAAGTGGTTTCTAATGTCCAGAGCAAATAGCGCTCGGGCTATGCAAGACCTGAACCGTGCCGTTGCTTCCGTTGATACGGATACCGTTCGAAAAGGTTTTTCCAGAATGGAGGAGCAGGTGTGGCAGATGGAAGCTAGAATTGCCGCAGACGCTCAGGTCGATCGTTTTTTTCACAATACCACCTTGGCTGGAACGAATACACTTATCAAGAACGAAGTGTTGTAGGAGCTGGAGCGGTTTAAAGCTGAGAGAAAGTAGGTTATTTTACCTACCTTTCAATTATATTAACAAAAAAAGACGACCTCTCGTGAGTGTCGTCTTTTTACATTCGAAAACTTTCCAGTTTTCCAACTTTCTATACTCACATAAAAATAGAGGCTATCCCTCTTGTGATAAAGCATCTAGTTCTAGTTGCCGTATACCTGATGCGGTACATAAGGCTCCTCTAGGCTCACAATTTCGTTTGAATCCAACTTCACCGACAACGCAGCAACGGAATCCTCCAGATGATTAAGCTTTGTTGCGCCTATGATCGGCGCTGTTACCTGCTCTTTTTGCAGTACCCAAGCAAGCGCGACTTGCGCGCGAGGAATGCCCCGCTTGGCGGCAATTTCGGCAACTTTCTCCACGATCTTACGATCGGCGTCTACCATTGCCGCAGCTAGCCTTTGTCCGGCTTCATCTATCTCTGAACGAGCTGTCTTTTCATCCCAATCTCGGGTTAACCGACCTTTAGCAAGCGGACTCCATGGAATGACACCGATCCCCTCTGAGCGGCAAAGCGGCAGCATCTCCCTCTCTTCTTCCCTATACAGTAAATTCAATAAATTCTGCATGGAGACAAACTGGGTCCAACCGTTACGTTCGGCGACATGCTGCGCTTTCAAGAACTGCCATGCATACATCGACGAAGCTCCTATATACCTTGCCTTACCTGCCTTTACTACGTCATGGAGTGCCTCCATCGTCTCTTCAATAGGCGTAGTGTTATCGAATCGGTGGATCTGATACAAATCAACGTAATCCGTACCCAGCCGTCTCAGGCTGTTATCAATTTCGCTCATAATTGCCTTACGGGAAAGTCCCGCACCATTCGGACCCGGGCGCATGCGAAAGAATACCTTTGTCGCAATGACGACCTCATCACGACGGGCATTTTCTTTCAATGCACGTCCGACAATTTCCTCGCTCGTTCCGTCAGAGTAAACATTCGCAGTATCGAAGAAGTTAATGCCTAGTTTTAGCGCTTTTTTAATGAATGGCCTGCTTTCCTCTTCATTCAGCGACCATGGAGCTATTCCGCGTTCGGGTACCCCATAACTCATGCAACCAAGGCATATTCGTGAAACTTCTAAACCGGTGCGGCCAAGCTTTACATACTCCATATAATCGATACGCTCCTTAATTTTATTTTTCACTGGTTCATGTATTCTGGCCGAAAGAAGCATGCCGCAGCGGAACTGCGTCAATTAATTTCGGAGGGAAGAGAACCGGTATTCCGAGGGCGAAGCCCTTTGTTTTTCAATAAACGTTTCGCAAAGAATGTGAATAGCAACAAGGAAAACGCGACCGACACGGCGCTGACCGTAAACAATAGCTGGTAGCTCGTGTACTGGGAGACCCAGCCTAGCATGATCGCACCTAGCCCGATACCGAGGTCGGTAGAAGTCAATAAAGAAGCAGTGGCAACTCCTTTACGATCCCGGTAGGCAAGACGTATCGTTGCCGCTTGAAGAGCCGGATTCACGGAACCGAAACCGATACCGTACAGTACCGCTGAAACGAGCACGCCAAACAATCCAGTTGAAAAGCTCAAGGTAATCAAAGCCGAAATCGTAATCACAAGGGCCGGTACAATGACTAACGTCTCGCCGTGCCGGGCAAGACCGATTTTTCGAAAAATTCGATTCTCCTTGCGCCTGATTTTGGCCGGAAAGGCATTTTTGCACCAAACGTCAAGAGCAGCGCTGCGGAAGAAAGGCCTACGGCGAATAGAAACAGAGCGTGATACGACAGGTTCTGTGTAACCCAGATGCCGAATATCGGGCCGACAGCCATAGCCATGGTCGTGGCCGTGCCAAACCACCCCATTCCTTCTCCGCGACGGGCCGACGGGATCATATCCGCAATCGCCGTGTAAACAGCGGTTGTGGAAACGGCCCAGCTCATCCCGTGCAATATTCTGAGCCCCATCAAAACGACAATTCCACCGATCCAGTCATACAGATACATCGCCAAGGTGAAAAGAACAGCCCCCATACGATAAAGGGACGCCTGCCAAACCGGTCCAGCAGCACGCCGACGATCGGACGAAAAATAACGGCAGACAGCATAAACGCGCCCGCCGCTAGACCGACCTGCGCTTCGTTGCCGCCCATCTGTTTGATGAACAGCGGCAGCGTCGGATACAGCGAATAAAATCCGGTGAATAGGAAAAACATCCCTACCGCTATGAGAATAAACGGCTTCGTCCATAGGCGTTCCACTTTCATTCCTCCTCAAGTTCTGTCAAGAACTCTTGTGTGTTAAATGGCGTAACCTTATTATGCAATAAATGAAAAAAAGACCGTTATCTCAATTGTCTTAAATGATTGCCTAATCCTCTCACTACCACTAACGCTAAAGACGTATATACCTTATAATTGAAAAAGATAAAACAACAAGGAGGAGCCTATGTCGGAGGAAATACTAAAACAGCAATATGAGCTCGCCAAACTAATTGAGCGTCATTCGGGTCAGGACGGAGTTTGCTTGACCGCTATCCCATCTTTATTTTTTATTCGCTACTCTAATGTGACCGAGCCAGTCTACAGAGTTTACAAGCCTTCCTTATGTTTCATAGCTCAAGGTTTGAAAGAGATATTGCTGGCACAGGAGCGTTTCGAATATGGTCCTGCCGACTACCTTATTTCATCCATGAACTTGCCGGTGATCGGCCAGGTCATAAAAGCTTCTTTCGACGCCCCGTATTTGAGTTTCAAACTTGAATTTACACAGAGTCAAATTTTAGAGGTTTTAAATAACTCTGACATTCAAATCACCCCGAAAGAAAATGCTAAGCGAGCTATGTTTGTCGGTCAGATAGAGTTACCTATACTGGATGCGATACTCAGATTAGCTCGTTTGCTCGACAATCCCAAAGACATTCCGTTCCTCGCTCCCATCTACACAAGGGAAATTCTATACAGGCTTCTGCAAGGGCAGTATGGAGTTGCGCTGGCACAAATCGCAATGGAAGGAAGCAGTATCTATCGAATCAGGGACGCTATCGAACAAATTATCAATGACTGTGATAAGCCTTTGCGAATTGAAGAGCTTGCAGAAATAGCCAGTATGAGTATTTCTTCATTTCACAGACACTTCAAAGAGGTAACCGCTATGAGTCCCATTCAGTTTCAAAAACAACTGCGATTGCAGGAAGCTCGACGCCTATTATTATCCGAGTCAGCGGATGCCGCTGATGTCGCATTCCGGGTAGGCTATGAAAGTGCATCCCAATTCAGCCGCGAATATGCTCGTATGTTTGGTTCTCCTCCCAGAGCGGATATAAAGCGTCTGAAGGAAAAATATGACCAAAGACTAAACGTAAGATGATCCTCCTGACTTGTCACCCGACATTTAGGCAAACGCATCCCTCCAGATAAGCTGAAACAATGAAAAGGAGACCCGAAAACGACCGGATCTCCTTTCATTTACACTTTGATTCTCGTGGGCAACTGCTTCGCCATATGACACTCTGGGCGTCGAACATGCTTTGCTGAATTACCCCTGAGATACTGAGCGGCTGAGCCAATCCTGGAAACGAGTCGTTGTGATGCGTGCGTTGCTATCTCTCGGAACGAGGGATTGATCATTCACCTCTACTGATCCGAAGTAGAGCGCGTTGTCGTCTGTGACAACCTGACGATTGTCTTGATTTGCGCTCAAGAATTGTCGAACGAGTTCGTCGAGACGAATCTGATCTGGGCCAGCCACCTCGACAATGCCATTCGCTGGCGCCCCAAGTGTAAAATCGACCAACACGGCTGCAACATCATCCGAAACGATAGGCTGCATTAGTGCGGAAGGCAAACGAACGGTTTCCCCTTCTGTAGCCACATAGGCGATGCTGCCGACGAACTCGAAGAACTGCGTTGCGCGGACGATCGTATAGGGAATCTTGGAAGTCTTGATTAGCTCTTCTTGGGCCATTTTCGCGCGGAAATAACCGCTTTGGAGAAGGCTTTCAGTACCAACGACCGACAGCGCAACGTGATGACTTACTCCAGCGGCTGCTTCAGCAGCAAGAAGGTTCTTATTCGATGTCTCGAAGAACTCCATAACTGCCTGGTCCTCAAACGAAGGCGAGTTTGTCACGTCGACGACAACCTGAGCGCCGCTAAGCGCTTCAGCGAGCCCCTCGCCAGTGATCGTGTTGACGCCTAAGGAAGGTGATGCCGCCACTGCCTCATGGCCAAGCTCACGAAGGTTGTTTACAAGTTTTGATCCAATGAGTCCACTTCCACCAATAACTACAATTTTCATATTAATTCCTCCTAGTTTATAACTCGTAATATAAGTGCTAGAGATGAAGATCCGGTTATTAAGCGCGCGGCAAGGCACACGAATTATACGTTGCTTTTTGTAGCTAATTAGCTCAGGCCAGCTTTCGTCAATCCAAATGCTGCGTCAGCCGAACCCGGTACAGTCTTGAAGGCTACGTTGATGCGATTCCAAGCATTAATCGCCATAACTGAGAAAGTTAGATCCGAGATTTCTTTCTCAGACAACTGTCCGCGAACACGATCGTACAATTCGTCAGGTACGCCTTGTTCAGGCAACTTCGTCAGGATCTCGGTCCATGCCAGTGCAGCCCGTTCGCGTGGAACAAACAGAGTCGATTCCCGCCATATCGAAATGTGATAGAGGCGAAGCTCGCTCTCACCATGGATCTTTGCTTGTTTGACGTGCATGTCCAGACAGAATCCGCACCCATTTATTTGCGAGGCTCTGATGTGAACTAGATCGAGGATCTTCTCTTCAATTGCGCTTTCCTTCTCGGCATTGCTGAATTCCATCATTTTTTTGAAAAGCTCTGGTGATTGCTGCATATAATTTACACGTTGTGTCATAGCTGTGTACCTCCTGTTTTTTTTGACACTAATAAGACAATTGGCGACTTCAATGTGTGACATAAACAAGAAATACTATCTCTATATCCCCAATGCCACACCGGAATAAATCTTTTCATTATTTAACAAGTCGATCTGAGCAATTCAAATGTATAAAAAAACTGACCAAACCGCTAACAAAATGTCAGAGTTGGGTCAGCTTTTATGGAATGACTAATGGATTGACTTAAACACATTGTAAGGATTGATATTAGCCCCAGCAATTTAAGCAGTTCCACTGATCATGGGAAGAAATTGCAAGAAACCACGAGGAATTCAGTTTAAGTGTTGTAATTTATCTGGATTCACAATAATGTAAATACGTTGAATGGTCATCGTTTGGGCATCCCATTCAAAACAAATGACCCCGGTTGGAATGCCTTCTTTTGTTAACAAAATCCCTGGTTGATCATTGACCACGACCAGCTGTGCCTTTGATTCGGGAAATCGAGTCGACGAAAGGGCGTTCAATATCGCGAGCACGCGTTCTCTACTATATATAGGATTGATTGCGGCGGACACTTTTCCTCCACCGTCGGCAATCAATATGACATCCTCAGTTAAC
Source organism: Paenibacillus germinis (assembly GCF_013141785.1). Taxonomy (NCBI): domain Bacteria; kingdom Bacillati; phylum Bacillota; class Bacilli; order Caryophanales; family Paenibacillaceae; genus Paenibacillus; species Paenibacillus germinis. The sequence continues at coordinate 72,109 of NZ_WHOC01000058.1, read as the reverse complement.
ATGTCCATCAGTGATTGAATATTACCATTCGAAAGGGCAGAAATGAAACGAGATACCAATTCATTTTCTTCCGGAAGCTGCGAGGATAGCACTTCCTCTTTTTCTGTGGATAAATCTACTTTTTTCTTGACACGACTAAATATTTTACGGCAATTAACTTCTGACTTGTTAACCATTTCACCAATTTCACTATGTTCATATGCAAAGACCTCTCTTAAGATAAACACAGCTCGTTCCAATGACGTTAGTTTATCCATAAGTATAAGAAAGGCATAAGAAATCGTATCATGACGCTCAACGCTATCTAACGGACTATGATCGTTTAATTGCACTGTTGGTTCTGGAAGCCAATTACCTACGTAGCTTATTCTTTTTTTTCGTGCAGATTTTAATTCGTTCAAACATCGATTGATCATCATTTTGCTCAAGTACGATTTGATATTATTAATATTGTCATTTAGAAAACCATGTATGCTTATAAACAAATCTTGAACCATATCCTCAGCATCTGATCTAGAGCCAAGCATACGGTACGCAATTGAAAATAAATGAGGCTTGTAGGTTTTATATAATTCTTCAATGTTATTAGTTGATGGATCAATTGTATAACTTTGCATTTTATCCGCCTTTCTTTCATTCGAAAAGTCTCGCCATATCTACTTATTATTAAACTAATCGAAATGATCCATTCTATGAAATAAATGATCTAGGTAAAATAAAAGCTTTCGGATTTGCAGTTTGGAAATCATTATTTAACTTCATCGTAGTTATCACTGATAAGACAATTGGCGATGTCAATGTGTGACATAATCTCAAAAATTCTGAATTCATCAGAAGAGACGAAAATCTAATCATCATAAACTCAATAACTAGTGGAAAAGCCAGCTCCTCCCGCTTGTCCGGCACGATTCGACCGACCGTCCACCAGAATCGCCATATAGACGTATCGCGGGTTTAGCTGACCGTGACACATATTCACTTTGCCGGTTTTGCCAACCGGCATATCGCCGGAGACGTCCACCGTGGCGTAGCTACCCACCGCCTCCTCCAGCATGTTCACGAGCAGCTCCCATTCGTCCTCAGCCCCAGGAGGATACAAATAAGTCGGATCTGCCCTCCGTAAATCGATGAGAACCAAGTAAAAAATGCAGTCCATTCTCCGATTGGAGTTTGGGCTGCATTTTTTTGTCTTGTTCACATCAACGGATGGCGAATCGTCGCTTTGCATCCTCTATGTTCCCTATTGGTCAACGACACCCCATACTTGGAGCCAAAACGAATATTCAGCCTGCGATTGACATTATACAGTCCAACCCCACCTGTCTGCCCAGGAGGCAGATCAGGAATGTTCATTCGAGCTTGCCATTCTTCAGAGCACCCAGGTCCGTTATCCTCCACTGTGCAAACCAGCTCATCGCCTTCGATAAAAACGCGGACAAGAATTTTCCCCTGTCCAGTCGGTAGCTTATTGAGCCCATGCCGCACAGAATTCTCTACAAGCGGTTGGATGATTAATTTTAATATCGGCACATTCAAGGCGCGGGGCTGAACATTCATGATGACTTGAAACGTATCGTGGTTTCGCAATGACTCAATACTCAGATAGCTTTTGACATGCTCAACTTCCCGCTCGACTGTTGTGAACTCTTCTCCGTTATTTATGCTGTATCGAATTAAATTGCTTAACGAGGTGACCATTTCCGCAATCGTTTCTTCCTTCACGTGATCTGCTCTCCATTTAATCGCGTCGAGCGTATTGTATAGGAAATGCGGGTTAATCTGATGAATTAACATTTGCATTTCCGTTCGAGACTTCTCGGATTCCATCTGTTTCGATGTAACGAGCAGTTCCTCTAGACTGAAAATTAAAGAATTGTACCCTCGTGCCAGCTGACCGATTTCATCGTTGTGTTCTCCATACCTCCCGCTCGGTACTAGCTGCCCTAGCTGCGCCTTTTTCATTTGGCCGACTACATATTTAATCGGGGAAATAAAGCTGTTAGTAATCAGAGCGAGCAGCATCGAAATCAAACCGATACTTACAAGAACGAGCAGTATGGAGAAACGTTTGATCGTTTCCACTGGGCCTATCAAATCCTTCTCAGGAATGGCGGCGACTAGCCTCCAAGGAACATTGGACAGTGGAATATCCGATATGAACATATCCTTTTTCTGGTCAAAATCCCTATCCGAGCCAGTGTACAAAACGGTTCCAAGAACGTCATCGACGATATAATGCTGAAAGTTTGGGTATTCCGCTGGCGACAGGAGCTGCTGATTCACTAGAGCTGCCGGAAAGCTCAATTGGATTACCGCCAGAGGCCGAAGATCGGACATCGCCCGAATCATTCTTGTGAAAACGAACGTATCGTTCTGGAAATACCAAAAGCCCCTGCCCTTTAGTCGAATCGCTTTTTGTATCCACTCCGAGTCGGGCGATTTCACTCCTGATTGAATCAATAAGGAATACGTTTTGTACCTCTCTACATCTGGTGGATAAATAGACAGTTCATAATTTCCCTTTAATTCATTCATTAACGAGAGCGATCTGCTTAAAAACAAGCGATCCTCAATTTGATTATCAAGCACCTCCAGTTTCTGAGAGGCGATAATAGATTCAGAATGGAGCTCCGTCTGCCAGAAGAATTGCTCGATACGCATTCGATTCTGCTGCAAATTTTCCGTAAGCAAGGCTGATGTGATATGCTCGATTTGTTCGCTGGATTTGTCAAAGTACCACACTCCAAGAATCGCAACCGGCACCGAAACGGACAAAAACAGGAGAATGAACATTTTGACAAACAAGGTGAGGTTCCTGATTCTAAACGCTTTCATTTGCCTGATCTAAACTCCTTTGGAGTCATATTCGTTCTCTTCTTGAACAGCTTACCGAAATATTGTATCTCCTGATAACCAATCATTTCAACAATTTCATAAATTTTCAAATGCGTGCTGCGCAGCAAATGCTTCGCTTGTTCGATACGGATTTCCGTTAAGTAATCCAGAAAATTTTGTCCCGTTTCTTTCTTGAACAACCTGCTCAGCCATACCGGGTGAATACTCAACTCATCAGCCACGCTCTGCAGAGTAATTGCTTTTCCGTACTTCTCATCGATGATTTGCTTCGCTTTATCAATGATGAAATTCGGCAAGCTAGGATGCTGCTGCTCAGCTACAAGCTTCATCAGTTCATAAAGATGATCCCGCAGAAGCCGCTTTAAATCATCAACTGTAGGGCAGCGCTCCGCTTTTTCCCAAAGCTCCAGCGTAAAATGGCTGATATCCATATCTACCTTCTCAGCAAGACAAGAGTGAATTTCCAAGATCCATTCGAAGCATTTAAGCGTCAAATCGCCAGTCTTGTTCACGTCCCTGTCTAGCATGAAGCGATGGATAGTTTCCTCCATCCATCGGTTGACTAGCTCCGCGTCCCCTTCCAACACCCCTTCAGCCACCCATTGACTAACAGGCCCTCCATCCTCATGACCGATACTATCTCTGATATCAGCATAGCTGGCGATCCCTCGTCTGCTGTTTAATAAGGCAACCTTGAGCGCCTTGCGCGCTTGCTCATAAGCTTCCGAAATGGCTTGAAAAGAGTGCATGCGATTGCTAATTCCAATTGCGGGACTGATATATTGATATTTTAATACCCGCTCATGGATTTCTTCAGCAACTGACTGCTCATGTTGCCATGCAGTAAGAATGACCCAATCATGGTGAATACTGCGGATCATTACGGATGGCTGGTAGTTCTTCAACACTTCCTCTGCTATATTGCCAATGGCAAAGAGGTCTAGATTTATATCCTTATCCTCCCTGCCTCTAATATCTTCCCTGTTTATGCTTAAAGAAATAGAAACGTACGACTGTGTCTCCAACCATTGCAAGTCCCACACCTGAAGGCGATGATGAATATGCTCCTGCAGCGCAGTCTTTTGCATACAAAGCCCCAGAACGAACTTTTCCTTAAGCGCTTCCGTGCCAAGACGGGCGAAGACGGTTTGATTCTTCAGCTGTTCCTGACTGACGAGCTCACGCTGAACCATTTCATATACAAGACTGATTTTTTCGGTAAGTTCCTCTTTATGTGACGGTTTGAGGATATAATCGACCGCTCCCAATTGAATACTGCGCTGGGCGTACATAAAATTACTGTAGCTGCTGATTACGATCACTTTTGGCAAATAGTCGAACGCTTTTACCAACTCCAGCATATCCAAGCCAGTCATTTCGGGAAGCAAAATATCCGTTAAAATGATTTCCGGTCGGTATTCTTCGATTAGTAGGAGTGCTTCCTCTGCGGTAGTTACCGCGAATACATGGTTAAAAAGCAGCCCACTGTGTTCGATGACCTCTTGAATTCCCCTTAAAATGTCGACCTCGTCTTCTACAACAATGATATTCATGTGATCACCCCCACAACAATTATAACCCAAGATGCCATGAGCCAGAACAGCCAATCCGCAAGAAGAAGACCTGTATAGTAAGCTACAGGTCTTCCTTCCTTCTATTGCCGATCCATTTATCCCTTCACTGAGCCTAACGTGATTCCTTTAATAAAGCTTCGCTGCAGCAGCAGGAAAAAGATAATCATTGGAACGGCCGCTAAGGATGCACCAGCCATTGCATAGCCATAATTCACGTTGTTTTCCGAATACGTAATCGTCGAAATGCCAAGTGGTAGCGTTAGCTTTTCCTTAGACTGCAAAATAATAAGCTGCCACAAATAATCATTCCAGGTGTGCATAAATGCAAAGATGGACAATGCCCCGAGAGCCGGAAGGAGCAGCGGAAGCACAATGGTTACAAACATCCGGATTTCTCCAGACCCATCGATTCTGGCCGATTCGATAATTTCATCAGGAATCGATTTGGCGAACTGCCGTACAATGAACACCCCGAACGGGAAGGCGATCGCAGGAAGTATAACCCCCAAGTAACTGTCGATCAAACCAAGCTCCCTGCAGATAATATACAAGGGGACGAGCGTTACTTGAGTCGGCATCATCATCGTCGCAATGACGACAATGAACAATACTTTATCGCCAGGAAACTTTTTCTTGGCATAAGCATATCCCGCCATCGCCGAGAAAATTACGACAAAAACGACAGTTACCAAGCTTGTAAACACACTATTAAACACCCAAAGAGGAGCTGGAGTCGTGGAGAAAATATGCTCGTAATTGACAAGTTTGAGCTGGTTCGGAAACCATTCAGGAGGCGTCGCCCAGATCGATACTTGTGATTTAAAAGAGCCTGTAAACATCCAATATAACGGAAAAATAAAAACGATCGAAATGATTAAAAGAAAAGCGTACCTGGAGACAACATGTAATTTCATCCGCTTCATATCTCCTCTATCAAGTCTGCGCTGAAGGCATTAATCCAGTTTTGTTTTCATGAGTCGGAATTGCAGCAGCGAGATTATCAAAATTATAAAAAACAGGATAACGCTTTGAGCTGACGCTTTACCGAATTCCAGAGATACGAACGCAGTCCGGTAAATGGTATACACAAGCGATTCCGTTCCATGAAATGGGCCGCCCCCTGTAATTAAATGGATAACAACGAAAATTTGGAACACACTAATCGTCGAAGTGATCACGATTAATAGCGTCGTATGTGAAATCATCGGAAGTGTAATGCTGAAAAACGTTCGCAGCGCACCTGCCCCGTCAATTTCAGCGGCCTCGTATAGATCCTTTGGCACGCCGTCCATCCCCGACAAATACAGGATGATGGGCTGACCTACCATCCAGGTGACGACAATACCGGAAAGTGCCAAAATCGCGCTTAATTGTCCAGAAAACACATCGACTGAGCCGAAGCCAAGCACCTCGGAGAAATACTTGATGATGCCAAAGCTAGGATTGTACATCCAGGCCCACACTAGCGATAGCACGACCGGCGTACTGACAACCGGCAAATAAAACATAAGCCGAAAAAAGCTTTTGGATACCTTATGAAACCCCTGCATAAACGCTGCGATGACCAGTGAAATGACGATGACGCAGGGAACGATGATCAGAACAAAATAAAATGTGTTTACGAATGCTTTAAGAAATAATTCTTCCCCAAACAAACTGCTGAAATTGTCAAATCCAACAAAGGTGGAGGAATAAATATCGGCTTCAAAAAAACTTAAGTAAAACGTATAAAACAACGGAAATACTAGAAATACGAATAGAAACAACAAGTTAGGTCCGATAAAAAAGTAACTCCACATCCATTCGCGAAGCTTCATCTGCATTACACCTCAGCTATTCCTCATCATGTCGTTAACCGTATTAACATTTTCGTCCCAGTACTGTACGACAGACTAGGACGAAATAATACTACACTGTATTCTTACTTCTTAGCTGCCAGTTCGTTCGCAATTTTAACGAAATCGTCTAGCGCCTGCTTCGGGCTCTTCGCCTTCAGGAAGGCAGCTTGCATTTCTGGATAAAACTTTTGTCTTAGTGTCGAGAAGTAGGCTTTATTTTTACCCAAGTCGACAATTTCCAACTTATTTAACTGCTCAAATACCTCTGCGGCGTCTTTATTCGTAATCTCATAAGTGCCAGATTTACGCGCTGATATCCCATAAGTTGCCTTATTAATCGCTTTAATGTTCTCCGGTTTGGTCAAAAACTTGACGAACTCGATAGCCATCTTTTTCTTCTCTGGATCTTCCTGTTTAAAGATGGCGTACCCGTTCTCTCCTGTAACCGTGATTCGCGGGGTAACCCCTTCTTTCACGACGGGAATAATCCCGTACGCTTCTACGGACGGATCAACGGCACCGTTCTTCTTACCTACTTCTAGATCACCATAAACCGGCGAAGTGTGATTCAAGATGGCAAGCTTGCCCTGTTTGAACAGCTCAAAATTCCCGTTCACATCCATTGTAGCGGTACCCGGAGCAACCAGTCCTTCCTCCTGTAAGCTCAACATAAAGGAGAGGGCTTCAACGCCTTCAGGACTATTGACGGTATATTCCGTAATATCCTTGTTCGCCCACTGGGCTCCTGCGGCAAGCACATTGCTGACCATCAGTTGGTCTGCTTGCTCGTTTTTGGCGAAATAGGCGATGCCATACGTATTTTTGTCAGCTACCTTTTTCAAGGCGTCCTTCATTTCATTCCAGGTCCAAGAACGATCCTTCGGTACGGTAATTCCTTTTTTCTCAAAAATGGTTTTGTTCAAGAAGACGACCTGTGGAACGCTGCCTAAAGGCAATGCATACAATTTCCCATTGATTGTACCCATGTTGAGAAAAGCTTCTTTCCAGTCTGCTTTATCGTCCTTGACTACATCATCAAGTTCTATTAACACGTCTTTTCGTGCGTGCTTGCTGATCCGAATCGGTATGTTGTCGTATAAAATGTCTGGAGGATTGTTCCCCGCTACAGCCACATTCACCTTCTGCTCAATATCTGAGAAAGGAACGGATTCGACTTTAACGGTAACGTTCGGATGAAGCTTTTGGAATTCCTGCGCCTTCTGCTTTTCCCAGTCTCCATAGTTCTTGCTTTCATAACCTTCTATATCTTTAAATCCCGTGCCTGCCCACATAGTTAGTGTGATCGGCTTAACGTCCCCTCCAGCTTGCAGCTTTGGGTCCTGGTTCGATGCACAGCCCGCTGCAACGCCTGTGATTAATAAAATAGAAAGTCCTTTTTTCACTAACTTTTCCATGTATTCACCCCTATATCTTTTTGGTAACAATCACGCTGATGTGATTTGTTACTTTGATTATAAAGAAAAACGCAGATCAGTTTAACATGCGTAAATTAGCATTTTACAATACAAAATTAACTTCCTTGGAGACAAGTCTATTTCTCTCATCCATAAAACGTTAGTCACGACTTGTCAGGACGCAAAAGCATCCCTAACCAAGTGCTGATTTTAGAAATCAGCCAGGTTCCGGGATGCTTTTGTCACTTTACATTTAAAACAAATCGCGATGGATCTTGACAACCTGCTTCACTAAATGCACGCTGCCCTTAAGATGACAGTTCGGACGGTGAACTTCTCCCGGCCAAAATATGCTAAAGTCACCTGGACGGAGCAAGATGCGCGTGAATCTCGGCAAGCTTTTCCTCAAATGTTCCCATCGTTGGAGACTGCTTCATGACGAACATTCATTTTCCATCAATCTCGAGCAAAGAAGGCATGTCAGCGACATTTACATTCGTGATATAGGCGAGAGCGCGCCGTACGGCATCTCCGTACTGACCCTGGTTTTGCTCCCATTGACTGATCCTATCAATAATCAAATCGATCCCTCACTGATGGCATGCTTCCTGTAACGTTTCAGCACTTCACTTTGTGCATAGAACGATTCAATCTGCTCACGCTCTTCTGCAGTAAATTGCTTCAGTGGCTGCCGGACGGTTGGCGTTGCCAAGACGCCTTGAAGATACAGCATGTACTTCTCATACGCAATGACATCGAACTGAATCATATGTGCGATGACCTCGTTGGCTTCCGCCTGCATTGACTGTAGAGATGCCATAAGCGGTCGATTCTCTGACACGACAAGCTCGTACATCTGAGCGAATAATCCGGGCATCATGTTGAAAGTACTGCCAATGGCGCCATCCGCACCTGCGTAGGCTCCTGCCGAATACACTTCATCGTGTCCATTAAATATGAGAAAATCTTGACCGCACCTCGCGCGGATTTGCTGCATTTCAAACAAATTAAGCGAAGTAAATTTGACACCGATACATTGTGGATTACGACTCATTTGCTCGTAGAAGTCCATCGATAAGCTGACTCCTGTTGCACCTGGAAAATGATAGACAATCATCGGCACTGACACAGCTGCCATGATGGCTTCATAATGCTCGCGTATTTCTTTCATGGAAACTTTATAATAAAAAGGAACGACCGCTGATACCGCATCGACACCTTGAAGCTCAGCATGTTTGGCCAGATTAATTGATTCCATCGTACTGATGCAGCCTACATGCGAAATAATTGTCACGCGCCCGGCTGCAGCTCGTACGACTACTTCCAACACTTGCTTACGTTCCTCACTTGTTAAAATAAACCCTTCTCCTGTACTGCCTCCAACATAAAAGCCATGGATACCTTGCTCGATTTGATGCTCAACCAGACGTGTCAAAGAATCAAAGTCTATCGCACCATTCTCGTGCATTGGTGTCAGAAGCGCTGTAAAGATGCCGTGAAACGAATCGCGGTTTTGGATTGCATTGGTCATTTGGTTCGCCCTCTCTTATGCACTGCTGCGCATTTATAATTTGTTGTGATGACTGTATTGTAGCTCGCCGGGCGACAGTGCATTGTTCATTTTTTTATAAAACCTTTCATTTCTTTACGAAATTAAAGCCAGTATAATAGGGCTAGGAGGCGAAACATCATACCATGTATCCACAATACCTTTTCGAATACCCGAATATCGACTCGGACTTTCCTTTTCATATGAAAAAAAAGCGATACACCTCTGTTCCCTCCCATCGTCACGACTTCATCGAATTTTCATTCGTCTTGGAGGGAAAAGGTATAGAGCGAATTAATGGGACCGAGCATGACCTGCTCCCTGGCACGATCGTGCTCCTGCTTCCTTACCAGATTCACGAATACCGGGCCCATGCAGATGAGACGCTGCAGATGTACATCTGCAATTTTGATATGAAGCTGCTCACCTCAGGACCCGAATCCGCTTGGGGTTTGCATGAGCTTTTACTAGGCAGAGACAACGCTCAACCGGCATATATACACTTACAAGGCAAAGCTTACGATGAAGCGCTGCAGCTATGGGAGCGGCTGTATCAGGAGCATGAATCATCGCTCGCTTGGAAGCCGATCATGATCAGAGCGCTGCTGCTGGAGGCATTGTCGCTGTTTGTCCGAAACAGCAGTCAACACGACCAGATACAAAAGGAGAAACAGCGTCCCGTATCCTCCAACGGCATATGGCTGGTTGTACAATATGTCTACGACCATTACTTAGATCCAATATCGTTAACGACATTATCCGAACGTTTTCATATGCATCCAACTTGGCTAAGTACACAATTTGGGGAAGCACTCGGCATCAATTTTGTTGATTTCCTTCACGAGCTTCGAATTCGACATGCCTGCAGCCTGCTGATTTCCTCCGACCTGCCCATCTCACAGGTCGCATTTGAGTCCGGGTTTTCCTCATATCCTACATTTTCGCGTGCATTTCTTCGCATTAAAGGGATGACCCCGCGTCAATACCGGGAGCAACAGGGTCAAGTACAACGTTGATGGCAGCACATTTCAATGGCCTCAAGATAGGTCACTTCAACTATTCCGCAGTCAATAAGAAGTCGCCCTCATAGAGGCTGTATCCGCGTATTTGCCCCTTAGGCGCATCGTCCACAATGTACTGTACAACAAAGATTTCTCCGTCCTCAAATTGGACCCATCCGGAATGTGATAAGCACGCGACCGCTCTTCAGCAGACCGGATACAGGCCGATGGCAACCCGGGAGCGGCATCCGAAACAAGCCGTTCCAGCTTTCTCCCTGATCGTAGGATATTGATTTATAGCAGTCCCAACCATGCCCCGAGTTCTCTCGCAAAAATGCCACCAGCGTACCGTCCTCAAGCGGAAGGATACTTACCTCACAGAGCTTCAAACCTTCCTGAAACGCAATTTCCGCCAACCGTCAACGTCACATCTGGCCATGCCTCATACCAATCGTCATCGCGGCTTACTGCAAATTTTGTATCATTGTTTTTCCATCCTTTCTCTATTGCATCAGAGGTTTGACCCATTTGTCATTAATTGGATTGGTCGTGTTTCACAGATACGGTGGCTGTTTTGTTCGTTACATGACCAGCTTGGTCCGTAACCGTATATTCAATCGTATAAATACGTCCTGTACCGCTCCCATTACGTTCGGCCCGTAGTAAAAAAGTTCGATCGTCGGTTCCGTACTCCATATTCTGGATATCGCTCTCTTGATCTGACTTTCCTTTCTTGCTGTCCGTTTCGTTACTGGTGATCGAGACAAGCTTAATACCAGCTATTCCAGATCGCTCATCGAACGCTTGAATGGCAACCTGAATTGGAACCAATTTACCATTAGGCGGCCATAACTCCGTCTTATCCGGCACGATATTTAGAATCGGAGCCGTCTTATCGATACGAAGGGTCATGCTTTTGGAATCTTCGATATTACCCGCCCGATCCACACTTCGATACTCCAGTACATGCGATCCTTCCGCCGATACAGCAAACGCCCCTTCATAAACTTTCCAATCCCCGCTGTTCAATCGGTATTCGGTTCGAGCAGCTCCAGAAAAATCATCATACACAGAAAGTGTCACCGTCACATCAGAGGTATACCAACCATTTGCGCCGTTCGGTTCGCCAGGTTCTATAACAGCCTGAGTCTCTGGTTTCGACCTGTCGATACGCCAATAATGCTTCCGAACATCCGCTTCATTCATGGCGTACTTGTAAATTTGCAAATCATCCATGTACCCTTTCCAGTCACGGTTGGCAACCGTCCCTTTATCATAACCAATCAATGGGGGAGCACTTGGGTTTGTTACATTCATCGTGGGACTGTCGTATTTGGCGGAAGTGGCAGCCCATTCGCCGTTGATGTAAATTTTGTTCACGGATCCGTCTCGGACAACCGTAATGTTCGTCCATACGCCGGTCTTCACGAGTCCAGCGGCTGTGGCAATGCCCACTTCACGCCCGGATGGCAGCCCGGCCATGTTCATACGGACCGCTCCGGTATTATGCACAGCAAACCACCATTGCGGAACTTTACTGCCAGCCTTGCCGTACCAATACAATACGTGCATAGGCTGAAACAACGCCTCGGGGTTGACCCATACCGAGAATGTGAAGTCATCCGTACCGGGGTTCAAATCCTCCTCGTTCGTAATCTCTACATTGGCCCGTGTACCGTTCAAGTACAACGCGTTTCCGTCCAAGCCCGGACGAAGTTCAGCACCGTTATGCATGACCCCGTTATGTCCTTTACCGGTCAAATCCACGATGCCGTTCACATCCGTTTGATCGAAATCCCAATGCACGAGCAGTTCCGGCGTTGGTCTGGTTCGATCGAGGTGAAGGGTATACTGCCGGACTCTCTGACCGAGCTTCGCCTCAATCTTAATAGCTTGCAAATCACCTAAAGGGATCGTTGTCGGCTGTCCAGCCGCTGCTGGATTACCGTTCACTGTTATGGCGATGTTTGTACTCGACGTTACGGGAGTTAACGTCAATTGTTCAGTTCCGCTGTACAAGGCGAGTGTGTATTCCGAGATATCACCTCGGAACACGGGAGTCAGGCTGCCGTCGGAAAACAACAAGTTGTCGAGATCCGGTTCTGCCGCTTGGAACCATTCGAGATTGAATGTCGCAAACATGATTTTGTCATAGGGTGTGTACTCGCCTCCCTCGAAGAGCAAGGAGACTTTTCCATCCGGTAAAATCGCGAGTGAGGAATATGCGGAAGGTCCTTTGTAAGCCGTTTTTGACGTCGTCCACGTTTGCCCATCGTCATTACTGATTCGAACAGTCATATTTTCCCGACGCTCCGTGCCGGCCGGATTGGCGAACAGCATCATACGATTACCTACCTCGTTATCAGAGGGCATATATCGGATGATGCTCGCCTCGCAGATCGGATCGATCAATGCGTCATCGTAATAAATCGGGGACCATGTAGCTCCTTGATCAGGGCTGGTCGATATTCCCCGTCTTCTTATCTCCTGGTTGCTCGACAGCCGATCGTTGCGCATCAGCGTCCCATCCGTCAATTCCACAACTGTCGGTTCACCTAAGCCGGGAGGCAGCTTTCCGCTCTCGTACCATGTCACACCGTGATCGTCGCTTTGAATATTTCGATCGATAGCTGGAATTACAAGCCTCCCCTTAGCCGTACCTTGCTGCAGTTGGATGCCGATTCCTGGACCGGTTCCGTCCCATCGCGTGTTTGGAGCCTGCACCTCACTAAACCTATTAACCGGCTGCGTCCATGTCGCTCCTTCGTCGTCACTGTAGGTGCTCCATATCGTGCGCACCCCACGACTCGTTCCATTCACGATTGTACCGTATGTATCTGGACCGTAGTTTTGGGTCACAAACAACCATATTCGGCCCGTGTTCTCATCCTGTACCGGAGTTGGGTTGCCGCACGTATCAACCCCAGCATCACAAACGATCTGAAGCGGCTGCCACGTCCGACCCTGATCGAAGCTGCGTTTCAGCACTAGGTCGATATTGCCATTATCAGCAGCGCTGTTTTTGCGCCCTTCGGCAAACGCTAGCAGTGTCCCCGCTCGAGTCGTTAAGAGAGAAGGAATGCGGAACGTGTTGTATCCTTCTGTTCCAGCTACGTACAAATCCATGTTTTGAAAATAAGGGTCCTCTCCTGAGGACGCTGCCAATGCCCGGTTCTCCCCTGACAAAGAGAATGAAATCTGGGTAAGTACGAATACGAATATGAACACGTACATGAACGTTTTTTTGAACATGATAACAAGCTCCTTAACGTTTAATGTCCAAGCATTTGAATCATTAAATTCTGGAAAAGCGGGCCATTGTCATACGCTCGTAAGCACTTTCCTCGCCGCATTCATAGAAACATAGAACGGTACCATCTTTGGCGATCGCCAAGTCGGAATAAGCAGCCGGTCCTTCGTGGAGCTCCTTCTCCGTCGTCCAGGAACGTCCACCGTCCACACTCGCCTTTACAGTCATGTTGTTCCGCTTCACACTGGCCGGGTTGGAGAAAAGGATGCCCCCTCGCCTATCTTCTACCACGCTTCCTTGACATACTGGCTCGATCAACGCTTCGTTGAGCGTGATATCCGACCAAGTAAGGCCGCCATCGAGACTCCAAGCTGAAGCGCGCTGGTTTTGGCCGTGATAGCTGCGCATGTTGATATACACCGAGCCGTCTGGCAATTCCGTGAGCGCACATTCGTTCGTATTTTGACCAACGATCCCGCCGATTCGCCAATTAGCCCCGTGATCGTCACTGTAAATGACATGTGCGGTGTACGGACCCGACGTCCCTGTCTCAGGGTTCAATACAGCATGATTGCACGGCACGATTAACCGCCCGCTTTGCAGCTGCACCGCATGACACGGACCCGTTGCGTACCAAGTCCATTCCGCCCGTTTGACGTCTGCCGTAATATCCTTTGGCTGCGTCCAAGTCACTCCGTCATCGTCGCTTTTCATAACAAGGACATCCCGAGCCCTTTTCCCCGCTAAAATATCTTTCTCATGGCCATCTCCCGCATTTCGGCAAAGCACCAGCCAGATCGTGCCCGTTTCCAAGTCCTGAACCGGACACGGATTACCAATCGTACTTGTACCGTCGCCCGCGATGATCTCAAACGGCTCCCAAGTATCTCCGTTATCCAAACTTCTTCGAAGTGCTACATCGATTTCGCCTGCATCGCCTGCTCCGTTTTTTCGTGCCTCACAGAAGGCAAGCACCGTTCCCTCCCGTGTAACAAGCAAGGATGGAATGCGGAAAGTATGATATCCGTACTCTCCCGATGTGAATAGATTTTGTTTATCAAGCACCTTATGCGCTCCTCTCAAACTAGCCTTTAATGGAACCAACCATCATGCCTTTGACGAAAAATCTTTGGATAAATGGATACACAAACAAGATAGGAAGCGTGCTTATGATAACGACAGCCGACTTCAAAGACGCCGCCGGCGGCGGGTCTCGGATGTACTCCACCTGCGTTTCATCCTGTAAAAGTCCAGTTAGCAGGATATTGCGCATCACTACTTGGATCGGAAGTTTACTCTGACTATTGATGTAAATAGAAGCGCCGAACCAATCGTTCCAATGATGAACCGTGTAGAAGAGGCCGATGGTGGCAATGGCCGGCATGGAAAGCGGAATGATGATTTTCCATAGAATCACCGCCGGAGTAGCGCCGTCAATGATCGCAGACTCCTCCAATTCTTCCGGCAGCGCCAAGAAGAAATTTCGCATAATAAATAAGTTCCATGCGCTGATAAGTCCAGGAATGACCAGCACCCATAACGTATCCTTCAAACCTAATTTATCAATCAACATATAGGTTGGAATGAGACCGCCATGAAAAATCATCGTGATAAAAATAATCAGCACAAACACGTTGCGGCCAGGAAGCGTTCTTCGCGACAATCCGTATGCCAAAGTCGCGGTAAACAACAAGTTGAGGAGCGTGCCGACTGTAATCCGAAACAATGTCACTTTATAAGCGTTGTATATGATCATGCCGCGGTTCAGCAGCATGTCGTAAGCACCAAAATCAATCTTTTCCGGAATTAGGACGAACGCTCCCCTTCTCATCGATTCTTCGGCGCTGATGAAAGAAGTAGAAAACACGGCCAAAAAAGGGATTAGAAACAACAAAGACAAGACAGCTAGGATTATGATATTAAACACATCGAATGTGCGTTCGCCGATGGTAGGTTTGATAGCGCTCATTGCCCCGTCACCCCCTACCAGATTCCTGTCTGGTTCATTTTTTTAGCCATATAGTTTGCACCAAGAATGAGGAACATCGCCAGAACATTTTTGAACAAACCGACCGCCGTAGCGAAAGAGTAGTCTAACTTCGACAATCCTTCCCGGTACACATAGGTGTCGATAATGTCTGCCACTTCGTAAACGGCTGGAGAATACAGCAGCAGTACCTTCTCGAACCCGGCATTCAGCAGACCGCCGATCGAAAGAATGAGCAAAATGACGATTACCGGAGCAATTCCTGGGAGCGTAATATGCCAAGCTTGCCTCGTGCGACCAGCGCCGTCCATCTTCGCCGCTTCATAAAGCCCAGGATCGATCCCCGTCATGGCGGCCAAATACAAAATGCTTCCCCATCCGATCGTCTGCCACACATGAGAAATAATCAAAACACTACGAAAGTAAGTAGGATCCCCTAGAAAATGAATCGGCTGTCCGCCGAATTGAACGATTATCGCATTCACCATACCACCGTCGGTGGACAACACCATCATCGCCAAACCAGCTACGACGACCGTGGAAATGAAGTGCGGAAGATACGAGATCGTCTGCACGATTCTTTTGTAGACTGCATGTCTCAATTCATTCAAAAGCAGCGCAAGAAGAATAGAAGCGGGAAAACCGAACAGCAGCTTATAACCGCTGATCAATAATGTGTTCCGCATCACATTCCAAAAATAATAGGAGTTCCAAAAACGGATGAAATGTTTAAAGCCGACCCATTCGCTTGTGAAAATCGCACTTACGCCCTCAAACGGAGAGATATCCTTAAAAGCGACAATGATACCAAACATAGGAATATAGTCGAAAATCAAAAAATAAAGCATGCCGGGTATGATCAAATAATAATAAAATCGATGCATCTTGATAGCCGACCATCGCCTCTTTTTGGCAGCGCGTAGGCGGCTAGAGGATTTTAATATCGCTGCATTTGTTGATGTCAAAAGCGCTCCTCCTTCTAGAACGTTAACGGCAGCCTACACACGAAAACGATAGCCGCAGGCTGCCATACAACGATCTCTTCTGACGTTTTTACTTCTTCTTTTCGTTAAACTGCCGCGTATATTCAGCAATCCACTTTTCAAGCCCCGCTTTATTCAGCTGGTCGATGAATTTATCAAACTCGCTGAGCGGTCTAGCTCCCGTCACGAATTTAACCAATTCTTCGTTTCTCAAGCGTTCAATATCCCCAAGCGTCGGTATGTTTTCCTGCAGCTTTTTCTTGTCGTACAAAATGGTGGCGTCTACCGCTATTTTCGCAACATCGAGCTTTAATGCTTCTTTGGTTAAATAATCGGCGTGCATTTTCTTTACTGGGTCCTGGAACGCATATTTCAACTCCGTGGCCGTGCCCAGAGAAACGAAATATTCACCTCCGTACTGAATGTCTTTGCTTTTCAATTCGATATCAAACTTGCTGTTTCCGATATAGCCCCAGTTCGTACCGAATGCCGCCGTAAGTGAATTAGTCGGGATGTCTTGATATTGATGGTTAATAAATTTCATGACCGCTTCTGGATTCTTTGCCTTTTTCGTAATCACCATGGAGGCGGTGTTTCCCGAGGTAGCTGTCATCAGTTTCCCTTTAGGGCCTTGAATACCCCGGATCATTTCATAGTTGGCGTCGGCTGGCAAATTCGGCTTAATTTGCGGGAACAAGAGCGTAACCCGCGAATACCACATGGATGAAGTGCCGACTCGATTCGTTTTCAGCAATTCCATTGGATCGAACTTGGCGAATGCTTCTTTATAGATGTAGCCTTTCTGGTACCAATCGGCCAGCTTCGCGACATAATCTTTGAAACCGGGAGCGAGCTCTACAGGCTTTAGCTTTTGATCCGCGGGATCGACCCAGTTGCTGTTTCCGTGCTCGACGAATCCGCCCATAAGAGCGTTCCTAATACCGGCCAAATCCGTCATCATCGGAATCGTATCGTCTTTCCCGTTCCCATCAGGATCCTTTTCTTTAAATGCTTTCAAAACGGCTTCCAATTCATCGATCGTTTGCGGCATTTTCAGATCCAGCTTCTTCAACCAATCCGAACGGATCCAGATCGGATAGTGTACGGCTGGTTCTCCCCTCGGAATGCCCCATATTTTCCCATCTTTATCCTTCATATACTCCCAGGCTTTCTCGCCCCATGCCTTCTTGATGTCCTGTCCGTATTTATCTAACAAATCATTAAGCGGAATGATCGCTCCTTTCGAGGCATAATCGTCCCAATTTGCTTGGAAAGTATCGACTTCGTCGCTGGAGCCGCCCAAGAGCAGGTTAAGCTTTTCCTTTGAGGCATCACCACCTTGGGGTGGAATGATGGCGATGGGCTCGATACCCAGCTTTTCTATATACATTTTTTTCATTTCCTCAAGCTTTTCCGGCACACTCCCTTCCGGCTTCTGGTTCAATGCCCCCGTGTTCTGGTAAATGTAGATTTTAGGAGTTACCTTTGACGTAGCCCCCTTTGGAGTTTCATTCGCAGACCCCTTTGTGTCAGTGGTAGTGCCACTTGAGCATGCCGCCAGTGTGAACGCGGATAGCACTACGATTGCGGTAGCGCTGACAACTTTTCTAACCATTCCTGTTCCTCCCTTGTAATCCTGCGATCCCCAGGTCCGATCATCTAAACCTTGAGTCAGAGCTAACGATAGCAGTGAATGTAAGCGTTTTAAATAATAATGTTTCTACATTCATACAACAATTTATACATGTCAAAAATATATAATACGAAGATATCCCAGCTACCGCAGATCCGCTACGGTTACCTGGTTATCGCTAATTAGCTGTTCATTTTTTTGTATTCGCCAGGCGTTAAGCCCATCATATCTTTAAACACTTTGATAAAATAATACGAATTGCTATAGCCGACCTGTTTACTGATCTCATTGATTTTCAAATCGCTTTGGACTAAAAGCTCTTTGCTTCTTTCGATCCTCACTTTTTTTAGAACATCAACAAAAGGTTGTCCGGTTATTTGTTTGAAAAGCCGGCTGATGTAGGCCGGGTTCAAATTTAATTCCTCCGCTACCGAATTCAAGGAAATGTCTTGGCAGTAATTCCGTCCAATGATATCAATCACTCTGGTAATATGATGGTTACCTTTGGCATTCATCTCTCGTTCGATATATGCCGTCGTTAAATAAATGAGCCTGTGAAACCACTTCCCGATTTTATCCATGGAATCTTGATCCAGAAGCTCCCGGTAAGGGTCCGTTTCCCCACCCAATACAGCCCTCATATCTGCTCCCAACTGGGTGTATGCGTTCATAATTCCTGTTAGAAGCTGCATGAACAGCGGCCTAATCTGATTGTAGTGCAGCTTGTTTTTATGCATATTGATTTCGGACACAAACTCGTCGAACGCTTGGAGCGCTTCTTCCGTACGGGCTGTTTTAAGGTGGCCTAGCAGAAGCTCTTCTTTTTGCTTTGGGTAATGAAACCCAGTCTTATTGTCGATACGGATATCGTCGATGGAAATGACATAGCCATTCCCGTACAAGATTCGATACTTCAATGCTTCTAGAGCGTCCTCATAGGCTTGGGGTAAATCAAGGATAGAACTGCAAACCCTGCCAATCCCGATGGTGCAAGTACTCCGCAGCTTCAAACTCATTTCGTCAAGAAGCTGCTGCCCGATCAGGAACAACTGTTGTTGGTCCATCCCACCGCGACCCATCACGATTGCGATGATATCCTTTTCGGCATCAACGAGATAATAGGGGGTTTGGATAACTGGACTTTGGATGATTTGATCCATGATCCGAAGCTTAAAGAGATCGTTCGTAAAATTCGTAATCATCCCCCTCTCCATACCACTGATATTGTGGTCGTCCAATGAGAGTGCGAGAACAACAAGATCGCCCAGATCGATATGAACGCCTAAATAGTCTTTCTTACTCCCGATTTCCTCCAAATTCATGGAATGCTGACGCAGAAGCGAATACTTGAATTGCTCCCGTTGAAAAGGCAAACTTTCATCAAGTTTCTCCTTGTAGTAATCCCGATCATGGATGGCCGACTGCATGAAGATACCTATCGTGTCAATTTCGTCTGTTTGCTCCGTTTTCCTCTCCGATTCCCCACCGATCATTGCCTTAAGCCGGGATATCGGTTTGTATAAGCTTCTCGAGGACAAGTAAGTCAACGTTAGTGTAAGAAGAACCAGAACCAAGGCGGATAGAACGATCGTTTGCTTGATCGAAGCTGTCCCTTTGGATAGTGCCTCCATATCCGATATGTTCACGAAGGTCCACCCCAATAAAGGAGAAGCGGAATGGCTGATCAGCTTATTTTTACCCGCCAGTTGTTTCACGAATGAACCAGATCTCCCAACAATATCTTTTTCCTCAGGCAAAATAAGGCTCAGATGCTGATGCATGCTAGCTGGATTGCTGTGAAACAAAATCTTCCCGGCCGATGAAACAACGTAAATATTATCCTGATGGTTCAGCTTGTTAATAATTTCATTGTAAATAACAGAAGCGTCCAGATTGATGATAAAGGCATTGTTGTCTTTATTCGTTTTATAGATGATGGATAGCAAGTTTTTTTCTTTTGAAGAATACGCTTTGGTGATTCGGGTATCCATAAACACGTAATATTCTTTCGATTCAATTAACGTGTCGTACCAGTCCCGATCATAGAAATCATCAAGATCAAATTGCCGGTTGGAGCCGCTATTGTCCGAAGTAATAACAAGATTTTTACTGCTATCATAGTAATAGACGGAATCCACAAATTCATTGGATATTCGGAAGGTATTAATCGTAGAGATGGAATTGGTTTTGGCTGCTAAATATCCGTACAGGGTAGGCAGGTCCTCTTTACCAAGCTCACCCTGCAGGTCTTCGTAGTAGCTGCCGTTCGGAAACTTTTCAAACTCCACAAAGGCTTGGTTCAGTGCAAGCAGATTGGAATTTTCCTTGATCCGTTTCAATACAATTTCGAGGGCATTTCGCGTTTGGTTCAAATATTGCTGTTTCGTTTTCCCGGTCTCTTCTTCAAAGGTTTTGGAAACTTTGTAATACGCGACTACGTCGGAAAGCAGATTTGGAATGATGGCGATCAAAGCCGTAGTCATAATCAATTTGATGAAAAATGTGTTTCTCATCCTCTTGTTCAACCAAGCAAAACGGCTGTTATTTTTGAACATGTCGTTCTTGCCCCCTTTAACCTCATGCAACCGCTTGCAATTGCGTTGGGAATTTATACAAATTATATTTGAAATTCGAAAGAGCCAGACATTTGTCCAGCTCTTATTATTTCTATAAATGGAATTATTGATTATACAACCCCTGAATTTCCTTGGAGCTTAAAGACCTGTCATACACACGCACTTCATCAATCATGCCGTCCCAGTAACGTGTAGTTCCATTTTTGTCCTTACCTATTGCAAGACCATTGGATGCACTCGTTACATCAGGTACATCGCTAGTATATATACCCTTAGTTTCTAGGCCATTCACATAAATCCTTATTATTGAATCTTCTCGTGTCACTGCAATGTGCTTCCATACTCCGACCGACAGCACGGCAGTATCTGTTACCACATAATTTCCGGTAGGTGCTGATGTGCCATCAATCAGGAAAGAAACTTTGCCCGAGGATTCCATTTGTACCCACCATGACGGTACAGCAGTACCCACATCCCCATACCAGAAAATGAACCTGTTTCCAGTTATGGTATCGGTATTCACCCACGCAGCCGCAGTAAAATCGCCTTTGCCAAACTGCACGCTTGTTTTATTGCCTGCATCTACATAATCATTGGTTCCGTCAAATGTCAGCCCGTTGTTTAGATGGCCCACAGCCCATGTTGCGCCATTGGTCACCGTCCCCGTATTTCCATTGCCAGATAAATCCGACGCTATAGAGCCGCTTGTTTCATCGAATTTCAAGTAGCTAACAGGACCTGACCCAGGCAAATCTGTGTATAGCCTTGTGTATTCGACGTGAGTATTTACTGCATCCGAACTTGTGCCTAAGACCCAGTGCTGCAATGTATCGCTATAGTTGCCAGACTGCAAAGAGAAACTTCCCTGGAATACCCCGTCCATGAATACTTCGGCATAACCATTAGTCACCCTTACTTTCCATAGATGCCAGCTACTATTCAATGTCACTGCTTTTACTTTCGTCCAGACGCCATAATTGGTTATTGCGTAGATTCCGTCCGTTCTGAAGTCCAGCATCAGCCTGTATTTCCCATCCGCGACCTTCGTCCCCAAGGATGCAGGAAAGGGGCTGACCCCTATAGCTCCACTGCTGAAATCATCTATTTTTGCCTTAAATTCAAGCGTATAGGTTTGAGGAATGCTTATGTCCGTCCGGCTAACAATAGTGTTGGTACTATTGTTATTAGTCAAGTTCAGCTGCCCCGCGGGACTGATTGAAGCGCTTCCAATTGGAGTCCAGACTGACAAGCTGTTCCATTGCTCATCGAGATTTACTGTGGCAACATCCCATGTAACAGGTACATCTGTATACAATTTTGAGTACTCAACATGAGCATTTGCTATATCCGTGCTTGTGCCCAGAACCCAGTGCTGCACAACATCGCTATAGTTGCCAGACTGCATGGCGAATTTACCCTGAGATATTCCGTCCATGAATACTTCTGCAACACCATGATTCACAATTACTTTCCATGTATACCAGTTGTTAGTTAGAGTCACTGCTTTTATTTGCGTCCAGACACCATAATTGGTCATTGCGTAGATTCCGTCAGTCCTGAAGTCCAGCATCAGCCTGTATTTCCCATCTCCTATCTTCGTCGCCAAGGATGCAGGAAATGGACTAACCCCTATGGCCCCACTGCTGAAATTATCTATTTTAGCCTTGAATTCAAGCGTATAAGATTGGGGAATGCTTATATCTGTCCTATTAACAGAACTGATGGCGCTATTGTTACTATACAAATCCAACTGTCCCGCAGGACTAATTGTAGTGTTGCCAGCCGTTGTCCAGGCCGATAGGCTGTTCCATTGCTCATCCAGGTTCACTGTAGGTATTGGCGGATACGTTGGAGAAGGTCCTGATAACGGATCTAGACTCTGTTCGCCATCCGTTAGCCATTCCAGGTTAAACCTTGCCAACACCATATAATGATATTTCAGAGTACCATTCCATTTCTCATAAAAGCAATAGATGGTCTGTTTATCATTACTGACCGCAAGGTCTGAATAGGCAGAACCTTCCGGGGCTATCACTTTGGAATAGGTCCAGTTATCTCCCTCATCCATGGACATCTTAACCGTCAAATTGGATCGATCGCTAGGGTTATTTGTATTAGTAAATAGAAGCCTGTTGTTATAATAATCGTGTTGGTCCGTAAAATGTAAAATACTTCCATAATCATTCGGGTCATTTAATTCCCTGTCCAATACCGGAGTTGACCATCCGCTGCTGCCGTTTAAACTTGTTGATACAGATCGCGCTGGGGAGACCTTTGTGCTATTTCTCATATTGAGCATGACTGAACCGTTATAAAGCTGTACAGCTGTTGTTTCATTGGGACTCGGTATCTCCGGAGTGTCCGAGATGATTTCGCCTCTATTCCATGTAACCCCGCCGTTATCGCTGTAAATGGTAGATACAACTCCGGGTGCATGGGATGTGTTTAAAGTAAGCCAGACGGGTACAAGCAGCCTTCCATTTTCTAGTTGAATCCCATGTCCGGGACCTGTTGCAAAGGCTGCCCAGTTAAACTCTGATTTAAACTGATTGAATACAGAGGTTATTTCCACAGGGGCAGACCAAGTAGCGCCGTTGTCCGTACTCTTCCTGTAAAAGGCCTGGCTGTATTCTTTGCAGTAAAGGAAGTGCACAGTGCTGCTGTTCTTTTCCGCAATCATGACTGGATTGTTGATCGTATTCGCTGTAGACACGCCATCTACTAGCTTGACTCTGGACTGCCACGTGTTTCCGCCATCCGTGCTTCTTCTCATATAAATATCGATATCTGCCCAGTCGGATGTAGTTTTCCTTGCTTCCATGTACGTAATAATGGTGCCATTCCCAGTAACGACAACACCCGGTATTCGGTATTGGGCATATCCATCCACTGTTGCCTCATAAAGAATGGTTTCGTCATAGAAGGGTACAGCTGCTTTTGCCACATTTCCCGAAAGGAAGACGGCAACGGATGCTAATAGGAAAAATGCACATAACAGCGTAAGAATTTTAGCTGATTTTCCTTTAAATATACGTATACGACGGTTCGACATATCATCACTCTCCTGTTTAGGTTCAACCTCAAAATCAATTCTTAAAACCCACCCCCTTCTTATTATTCCGCTGCCAGCAAAAAGTCGTCCTCCCTGAGGCTGTATCCCCGGATTTGCCCCTTAGGCGCATCATCCACAATATATTGCACTACATAGATTTCCCCATCCTCAAACTGTACCCATCCGGAGTAGCCGAGATCGGCCACCGGACTGCGGTCAAAATCAACCGGCAAGATCCGTGTCCATTGATCGCGCCGTTCCTGCGCCTTGGCCGATTCCTGATCCGTCAAAGCAGCAAAGAAATTTTGCGTCCATGTACCAAGCCACCCCTTCCCGCCCTGCATGAACCGGTAGGTGATTAGGACGCGCCCGCTCTGCAGTAGACCAGATACAGGGCGATGGCATCCCGGCAGCGGTATCCGAAATAGCCCGCTCCAACTTTCTCCCTGATCGTAGGATATCGATTTATAACAATCCCAGCCTTCACCGGAGTTTTCCCGTAAAAAGGCCACTAATGTACCGTCTTCTAGTGGAAGAATGCTCACTTCACACAACTTCAGTCCTTCCTGTGCAGCAACCAGCACTGGCTCCGACCAATCCTTCCCTTGATTATCGGAATACCGGAGCCATTGCCCGTCAGAGGAGTGAGCCGACAGCAGCCATCGGCCAGATGGGAGCTCACAGAGTTTGTCGGGGACGATCCCCTCCAGCGGAGTCTCGATTGGTCCCTTCCAACTCATTCCTTCGGCGTCACCTATCCATAAGTAATTATGGCCGCCACCTTCCCGCTCCTTCGTTATTTGGTCCGCGACAATGATAAGCCGTCCATCACGGAGCCGGGATATACGGGCACAGTTCCAATACGGCTGGCCGTTTGTCAGTTCGGTGAATGGCCTCTTGTTCCCCCAGGTTCTTCCCCGATCCGTGCTCTCCGTGATCATCAAGCGTGTAGCCGACCTGTTCCCATGGTGGGTGCATTGCGAGAATACACAAACCAGCTTTCCGCCAACTGTCAATGTCACATCCGGCCATGCCTCATACCACTCATCATCGCGACTTATTGCAAATTTTTGTATCACCGTTTCTCCATCCTCTCTTGTTAAAGAAGAAGCCAGACCTGCATCTGGCTTCTTCTATTAAAAAATTGAGTTATGTTATTTGTTTTTCTTATAAAATTCCTGTCCGTTGGTGATAACATCCTGACCGCCTGCTGCCAGCCACTTCTTCTGAAGTTCAGCCCAAGTGCCGTCAAAGTCGTCGCCCATGATAGCCTTTAGCCAACCTTCTCCAAAGGTTGATCTTAGTTTGGTTTGGTCACCAAGAATTTTGTCATCAAAAACGTTCATTAACGGCGGAGCCATTGTATACTTAGCGTTAGTAGCAAACCAGTCTGTGAAAGCTCCTTCTGCCATATCTGTAGGAATCCATGGCTGCAGCTTCTTAAACGCCTCATCATAATTAAAATTGTTCTCTTTGATCGGGATGTAAGCATATTCAAAGTAATTCATTGCACCCCATGCTAATGGATACAGATACCCATTCTTTTTAGTGTCCCAGTCTTTATCGGCTTCAGCCTTGTTTACGGTAAAGATTCTTTTGCCATTGTCTTCTTTAACATCTGTGAAGTGTGTTCCATTAATTCCGAACAGAGTTAATTCTCTGCCTTCCTTAGTTAGCGTATATTCCATTAATTCCAAAGCCTTTTCAGGGTTTTTAGAAGTCTTTGGAATAATATTCCCTCTCCAGAAGCCGCCTGAGTGGCCTAAGTTAGCAGGTACGCCATTCAAACCTTTAAGTGGCGGAAGATAGGCAATTTTAGCATTAGGATTAACAGACTTAGCCTTTTGCAAGAATAAATCAGGCTTTGTTGTAGCAGCTATACCGTATTTCCCTGCTCCAAAATCATCGGACTCAGGACCTTGGGCACCATCGGGTTTTAAGCTAAGCCAATCCTTGTTAATCAGGTCTTCTTTTACTAGCTTTCTAAAGAAAGCAGCCGAATCTTTCGCAGCTTGTGATACTTCATATCTTGTAATGCTTCCATCTGGCTGGGTCACCCAGTTGTCTGTCCTGCCTGCTATAGCATGTGCTCTTGATATAAACTGTCCAAGCTGAGTAATGGAAGGATCAGACATACCGCTTGCCCTAGTATAGACGCCATAGGTGTCAGGTTTGCCATTTTTATCCGGATCTTTTTCCTTAAAGGCTTTTGCAACGTTATAAAATTCCTCGAGCGTAGTAGGCATACTTAAGCCTAAATTCTCCAGCCAATCTGTACGGATAACCCAGCCCCACTGCATGGGAGCAAGTCCCAGCGGCTTGTAATAAGACTTTCCATCAATCTTAAAGCCTTTGTAAACTTCAGAGTTAACAATAGCATTGATGTGCGGGTACTTACCGCTTTTTAAATAGTCATCATACGACATGATCAAGCCATTCTTAGCCCATTCGTTTAAAGTTTTGCCGGAGTCAACCGTAGCGATGTCAAAATTTTCTCCCGAAGCCATCATAAGGTTAATTTTGTTTGCAAATTGATCGCTTGGGATGCTTACAATTTCAATCTTCGTATTCGTTCTTTTCTGGAGTTCCAGAAGGATACGATCCTTTTGGGGGTCCTGCTCGTTGGCTGCTCGCACCCAGCGGATTGGAACGGGTTCACTCGCTTTTTGCTCTTTTTGCTCTTTTGGCTGGCTGCTTCCTGTTGCTTGTGGCTGCTCTTGCTGTGAACAACCGCTTAATACGGTAGCTGCAAGCAGCAGTGACATAGACAAAGGCTTGATCATGCTAAGCTTTTTCATCTTTTTACCTCTCCCTTTTTAATTTTCTCGTTAACATAATGTCATATTTATGTAATCCGCCTAGTGGTGGATTGCCATTATTCCTTTACTGCACCCATCATGATTCCTTTTGTAAAATATCTCTGTATGAATGGATAAATGATGAGTACAGGAATCATTCCAACGATAATGCAAGCCATTTTAAACTGCTCCATATTAGATCCCGACGTCATGACACCCACCTCCGCCGTAACCATATCCTGAATAATCATCTGGCGCAATAAAACTTGCAGCGGAAACATATCATTGGAATTGATAAATAATGTGGCTAAAAAGTAGTCATTCCATAAAGCTACACCGTAAAATAAACTAATTGCAGCAAATACAGGCTTAGATATTGGGATAATAATTTTAAACAAAATTTGTATATCATTATATCCATCAATTCTTGCGGCTTCTTCTAGACTTGGCGGAATACTGGCAAAATAATTTTTCATAATAATCAAATTATAGGTTGAGATAGCCGTAGGTAAAACCAACGCCCAAATTGTATCTATGAGGTGTAGATTTTTAACTAGTACATAAAAGGGAACCAAGCCACCACTGAAAAACATGGTAAACACGATTAAGCGAAATAACATTGCTCTACCTGGAAGATCCTTCTTGGATAGTGCATAAGCACCACAACTGGTGAGTATCATGCTTATGGTTGTTCCAAGCGCCGTTATTTCTACTGATCTTAATAAGGCTCTTACAATTCCCCCAATGCTGCCCAGAGCTCTCTTATACTCTGTAAGACTGAAACTCTTGGGAATTAGGTGATAGTGGTCTGTTAAATATACTTCCTGCGAGGAAATAGATATAATCAAGATTCTCCACAATGGCAGTATGATGATTAGGGCTGATAGACCGAGCATTAGATATATGATCGTATCCGTCAATGAAAACCTTTTTTGTATATACATGATGGAAACTCCTCCCCGTGTTAGTAGATACCCTCTTGACCAAATGCCTTTACAATCCGATTTGAAACGATAAGTAATACTGCGCATATTACAGACTTCAGTAGACCCGCTGCTGCTGCGAAGCTAAATTTGTTGTCTCCTAAAGCGGTTCTGAAAATGTAGGTATCCAGAATATCACCTGTTGAATAGACCATAGGATTGTAGAAGTTATATACTTGGTCAAAGCCCCAAGTCAAAACCTTTCCGATAATTAAGATAAACATGATTAGGATAACATTACGTATGCCAGGTATTGTAACATTCCATACAAGGGACCATCTTCCGGCGCCATCCATGACACCCGCTTCATAATGTTCTGGATTGATGCTTGCCATAGCCGCAACATAGATGACAGTGGCAAATCCCGCCTCTTTCCAAATATCTGTTAAAATCAAGACCGGCCTAAAGGCAGCTGGATTTGTCAGCATATCCGTAGCTCCGTCTTTAAAAATGGCTGCAAGAATCCCTGTCTCTGGACTGAAAAAAGTGATAAATATGGAAGCAACGATAACCCACGAAATAAAATGCGGTAAATAGATAATCGTTTGAACCGCCTTACGGAATTTACGATGTCTTACTTCGTTTAGAAGCAAAGCAATAACGATAGGAATGGGAAACTGAGTAAGAATACGGTATATCGCAATAATAACGGTATTCCAAAATGCCCTCCAGAAATCTTCCTCACCAAATAATTCTTTGAAATGCTTCAATCCAACAAAGGGGCTGTGAAAAAATCCTTTACTCATGGAAAAGTCCTGAAAAGCCATGGTTATTCCATACATAGGAACATAACAGAAGATCAGATACCATATGAGCAGAGGGATGAGCATGAAATACATATATTTATATCTCAATATAAGTTTCAGTTTTTTTTTATAACCATGCTCCTTTGAGTTTTGCTTAATAAACAGTTTGGAGGTTTTTATTACTTCAGTATCCATTTATCTTCTCCTTAACATTTTCGTATTGGACATCCATTGCTGTTACTTCTTGTGTTAATTATAAAGCGTTTACAAAACCATAAGGTAGGACTCTAACTTAACATTTGTTCCGTTTTTTTAACTTAATTCCATCTTTGTTATGAAAAATAAGCAGCACGGCTACTTAAAAAAGTAACCTTGCTGCTCTATTTGAGGAAAATAAATGAAGACCGTGGTGCCTTTTCCTAAAGTACTATCTACTTCAATTCCATATTCATCTCCAAAATATAATTTTATTCGTTCATGAACATTAATGATCCCAATACTTTCTCCTTTTGTTTTCCCCTCAAGCCTCGCCTTAATTTCCTTCAGCTTGTCCTCTGTCATTCCCGCACCATTGTCACAGATGGATATTTTCAACTTATCCTTCAACTTTTGAACCTTTATGGCGATAGTGCCTCCATGCTCCGTTACCTCCAGGCCATGATAAATGGCATTTTCCACGATTGGCTGAAGCGTCAGCTTCAGAACCGGAATTTCTAACATATCTTCACTTACATCATAGATTACCTTAATTTTGTCCCCAAACCGCATTTGCTGTATATCTATATAGGTTTTCACATGAGCGATTTCCTCACTAAACTTCACTACTTTTTCTCCCCGGGTGATGCTGGTTTTAAACAATGCAATAAGTAATTTTATCATTTTCTCTGTTCTGGGATCCTTCGCAAAAGCCATATATTGTGCTGTTTTTAAGGTGTTGTAAAGAAAATGAGGGTTGATTTGTGACTGTAGCAGATTTAATTCATATTCCTTGGCCTTAAGTTCCGCGTCTTTTACCTTAACCTCGGATATATATTTTTCTTCAATTAGTAGACTTATACGCTCAAGCATCTCATTAAAGCTATTACCTAATTCATATATTTCATCTTCCGTTGCACTCTTAAAACGGGTTTGCAGGTTTCCTCTTTTCACGTTTCTTACTGTTTTCATTAATGAAGATATGTTCAATGAAAGTATAGAAGAGAATCCATAGGAGAACCCAACGCTTAGTAAGATAAGCCCTAAGAGAACCACTATACTGTAAAAAAGTATGTATTCATTCTCATTAAAGTTCTTTAAAAGGAATACTAAACTCCACCCATTTTCAGCGAAGTACTTAGAAATCATTAGATAGTTATTTCCCCCTTCCCGAAAGGATACCCTTTCATTCTGTTCTAAGGAAGGTTTATTGGTTTTGAATACCTCTAACAAGCTTTTCTTTTGACTTCGGCCGATATCACTGAAGATATCTTTGCCTGTTTGGTCCACAAGGTATAAATCCAAATAGCTGATCTTAGAAAAAACATTTAGCATCTTCTCAATATCTTCCCCGTTGAAATCAACTAAAATAAACCCTAGTAGTTTTCCAGCCTCAATCCCATCTGCAACACCTCTTATTTGCATGCCGATACGTATACCTTTCTTATTAAAAGGTGAATCCGTATAGCTTCGCCATAAAAAAGTACTAAAATGATCATTGATATAATCTAGATCCGTTTTGGCATCGGGACGCATCATGAATGGCCTGCCGTAGGTAGAGGAATATACCAGACGCTTATCTGCGTCATAAATGGTTATATTCGATATGCCTTTATCAAATAAATTTCTGGAAAGAATGATATTATTCATCTCATCCCGAATCTCTTTATCCACATTATTGGAAGTTTTGCTGACATCCAGAAGCTTTTGAACCTTCTCATTGAAAGAGGAAGTCTCAATTGTCATCCTACGATAATTATTGTAAACAAACTCCATCTGTTGATAGAGAATTTGGGCACTATATTCAAAGACAGACCCTACCTTGCTTTCTACCGTGTCCTTGGCGGATACATATGAGCTGCCTGTTATTAATACAACTGGAACAGTTACTACAGTGGAATACAAAATTAGCAAAGTCAATTTAAAGCTAATTCTCCGCCTAGACAATGCTATTGGCTTATTTTCAATGTAGCTGTGATTGAGTGAACTTATCTGAACTTCCATATTTTTAATTGGCTTAACAATTTTTTTGCCTGTAATAGCTAGTACAATGATCGATAACACCAGACATAATAACCCAATCTGAATATTGGTAGTCAGATTTTTATTAATGGACTTTTGAAGCTTGTCAAAAGTGAACGTATTCGTTATCGTCCACCCTTCATAGTTTAAAGAATTTTTAAATGAGAATTTTTGTTCAGCCAATTCGCCTGCTTGTTGATTGTAGGAAACTTCAGCAGTGTTCCCTGCATGATCCGTAATAAAAATGCCATTCCCTGCAAACTGCATCTCCTCAATAACTTTTGTACTCAACACCACAACCATATATGCCTTTATTTCATTGGTAAATGGCTCAGATATAGGACTTATGATAGCTAACCTTTCATAGATCCCCTCTCTATATCTATCAAGGAAAAACTGACTTTCAGCGTTTTGCAGCAATGGTTTCTTTAAATGGTTATAAAATTCTGCAGATCCGTATTTGTCATAGCTTTTTCCTACTGAATTACTAGCCTTAATAAAAATATTTCTATTATAATCAACAACAAGTATGGAATCCACCTTATCATTACTAAGAATAAGACTATTCAGAAAATCCTCATAGTCCTTTTGTGCTTTTATGAGTACATATGGGTCTGATTCATTCGAACTGATAATCTTGTCAAAATACTCATTTTTCATAGACAAACTAACGATATTGGCAATTTCGCCCAAATAGGTGTTGGCCTTTTCAACTGCTGCATCTGTAGCTATTTCATTTACGCGTTCGAACTGAAACAAAATAAATCGATTAGTGACCATATAGCATGTTAAGGTCGTTAATGCGATAGACATCACAGAAAAAACAATACCGAATATAATAATTTTCTTTTCCAGAGACTTTTTAAAGTTAAATTTAATCATGCAAACTCCCCATAAGTTTTATGGTTACCCTTTGTATTTTTCTCTGTATTCTAATGGCGTAAAACCTGTGACGTTTCTGAAAAGTTCACTAAAATAACGGGGCTTCTCATAACCAACCATACATGATATCTCATAAACTCTATAGTTGATATCCTTTAGAAGCCTTTTTGCTTCTTCAATTCGCACTTCAGTGAGTATAGACTTAAAGGTTTTTCCTACATCCTTACTGAAAAGCCTAGAAAGATGAACAGGATGAACATTTACATACCTTGCTAAATCCTCAAGGCTTATTTGACCGGAATAATTTTTCCTTATATAGTCCAAAGCTTCATCAACAATCCTTCTGTTTTTCAAATTGTTCTCTTCATTAAGTAAATCAAATGCCTCTACAATAAAAGCTTCCAACTTCTTAAAAATCATCACAATCGTCTCACAATATCCGATTTCCTTTATCATATAGTTTGATTTGTCTAAAAACACATCTGTTTTTTTTCCCATTTCGCTCAATTCGTTAACTATAGTTAAAACTA
The DNA here is from genome assembly GCF_013141785.1 of Paenibacillus germinis. Taxonomy (NCBI): domain Bacteria; kingdom Bacillati; phylum Bacillota; class Bacilli; order Caryophanales; family Paenibacillaceae; genus Paenibacillus; species Paenibacillus germinis. Next base: position 40,239 of record NZ_WHOC01000058.1, on the reverse strand, counting down.
GTTTAACAGCAAAACCTGAAATCATATCGATTTCGGTTAGTTTGGCATCTATAAATTGAATTTTGAGTGTATCGAGATATTCTATTAATTTTACATGCGCCTTACTATTAACAAGTAACATGATTTCTTTCATCCACCGTTCTTCTTCCGTGAAGGTAAATATCCGCTTGCTGTTAGTATCTAGTTCACTATAATGGATCATACAGTTACCAATATAAGCTTTGTTCAGGAAGACCTCTCTTAAACGTGTATACGAATTACAAAGTTCTTGTAAATTAGCTGCCATATTTCCAATCACACAAGAAATCTCAAGGCATTCTTCTTCGTTTTTTTTATACATGCCTAGCTCTTCCTTCAAATTCTCATATACTTCAGTTACAGTTCGCACAAAATCTTCTTCAGGAAGCGTCCATAAAACACAGCATATATCATTTAACGAAATAACCGTCCCTTTATTTTGAATTTCAATATGTTCATATAAATACCCTCGGATGAATTCATGGATACTACGTACTCTGTCTGCCCCAGAATAGAAGGTCAGATGCTTATATTCATCAATTCGAAACAAAGTCATGCGGTAATCTCTATTTGTACCAAAAATACCTACTTTTCGAATCATTGCAACCGCTTTCTCATCCATTTCTGAATGACTTTCCATCATTTCTTTAAAGAGGTTTTCCCGCTTTCTCCAAATATCTTCACTATCCATACTGATATGATTTTCTTTATGTAAAACTCCTTTAAGCTTTGTAAAATGATTAACAATTTCATCTTCCCCATCAGACTTTAAAATATATCCGTAAACCCCACACTCGATGCCTTTCTTTGCATAGTCAAATTCATTGAAAGCACTGAATAGCGTTACCTTCGTTTTTGGAAACCTGCTCTTCACTTCCATAGCCAATTCAAGACCATTTAATACGGGCATACGTATATCTGTCAGAATAGCATCTACTTCTGTTTTGTCTAATAACTCCAGAGCCTTGTATCCATTTTCACATACCCCCGCTACTTCAAAACCAATGGAATTCCAGTCAATAATTGTTGGCAGAACTCTCCTGAAAATCTCTTCATCTTCAACAATAAGCAGCTTGTACAATCTCCTTCACCTCCTGAATCTGTAACCGCTTGCATTTCCTCTGAACGCTCCGTAACAAGATTCTCCTTGTCATAATGGAGTGCCACTAAAAGTTCAAATTATAAAGAACTTTCCCTGATGATTAATTCCGGCTGTAACACAACGATCGTATGATCACTTGCAGCTCCCTTCAGAAGCAGCTTAGCGGCTTGAATGCCTGTCTCAAAGGTTTGAAATTTAACGGATGTCAGCTTCGTCGGAAGACTTTCACATAGGTTGGTATTGTCGCAGCCAACGATCCCAATATCACTCCCAACTGTTAAATCCATTTCTGCAGCTGCTTCATAGGTCCCTTTGGCGATCCGGTCGTTAAAGCAAAAGATACCGTCAGGCCTCTCATCATGCTGCATCATCCTAAGGGCACTATCGTAACCCTCTCCATCGGACTCAAAGGCGGATTCGAACACAACCCACTCTTTTCTTACTGGAATGTTCGCTTCCGTCAGAGCACTAACATAGCCCTGGTATCTATCGGATGATGCAGAATAAACAGGTCTAGATATGAAGGCAATCCTCGTGCGGCCAGCAGCGATCAAATGTTTAGAAGCCATGTAACCCGCAAGAAAATTGTTGGAAATGACCCTAGGCGCCTGTATACCTTCAAGCATTCGATGGCAAAAAACAAAAGGAATACCAGCTTCCTTAAGCTTATAAAAGGGGGTGAAATCCACTATACCGTCTATCGCCGGAACGATCATGACCCCATGCACCCTGCTGTCTATTAACTTTTGTATGTGTCTTGTTTGCTTTTCATAACTATTATCAGTATTACAGATCATTAAATTGATATCATTCTCACTTGCCACATCACTAGCCCCCCGGACAATATCGGGGTAATTGTAATGAAGGATATCAGGAATTAGCAGTCCCCAGTTTTTGATTTCCCTGCCCTCATGGCTATTTCGGCCATTTATAGGTTCGGAGACATAGGTTCCGCTTCCATCCCGTGCATAGAGTAGCCCTTCGCCAATTAATTCCGATATTGCTCTTTCGATGGTTGTGCGTGCAGCTTGATAAGTTTCAGATAATACGGTTCTTGAAGGCAAACGATCGTGCGGTTTCAAGGATGAAATATTCCGCATCAGTTGATCCTTTATTTGCCTATATCGAAGTGAATTGAAATTCATTAGACCAGCCTCCGCCCAATAATCTGTATGTCTGATTTATCCATGCATACTGATTATACGTTAGCTTGATAGCGTTTTCCATACTTTACTTTACCTAATTTTTATTTTCACTAACTCATCGTTCGATAACATCTGCATTTACTAATTATTAATATATATAAGAAATAACGGTAAATGTATCGATTCGATTGAAGGAGTGGGTTTAGGTGTCCCGAAAGCATGTGCCTTTCCTTTTAACCGCGTTAACTGCATTTTTGTTGTACGGTTGTCAAACAGAATTGTCTCCCGAACAGTTAACTGCTGACCATTTATCAACAACACCCGCTGAATCACAAGAGCCTGCGTCTACTCCTATACCAACTTTACTTCCAATTTCAATTGCCTCACCAGAACCTCAACCCCTTTTGCAAGAACCAATAACGATCCTATATGCGGGAGACGCTATGTTTGACTGGTCTGTTAAAGAAGCAATCGCCATGCACGGCCCTGATTTTCCATTTGTGCATGTTAAAGAAGAAGTAGAGAAAAGCGACTTCGCATTCATCAATCTGGAAAGCGCTGTTACGCTTGAGAATGACAAAGATAACAACCAGATTTATAATTTCAAATCCAATCCGGAATCACTAATAGGGCTAAAAAATGCAGCATTTGACATGGTTTCAGTCGCCAATAATCATTCGATGGATTTTTTACAGAAAGGTTTCCTGGATACACTCGATAACCTGGACAAGGCTGGATTGCTCTATGTGGGGGGCGGTCTTAATGCCAAAGAAGCATACAGCGCGAAGAGCATCATTCTTAAAGGGAAAAAGGTGAAATTCCTGGCATTCTCTCGCTTCATACCAACAGGAGATTGGTTTGCTGGGACGAATAAGCCGGGGATCGCTCAAGCCTACGATAGGAAACCGGTGCTGGATGCCATAGCCCATGAACGTGAGGACGCTGATTATGTGTTGACTTACATCCACTGGGGGGTGGAAATGAAAAACCAACCTGAAAAGTGGCAGCGCGACTTCGCTCGCCAAATGATCGATGCTGGAGCTGATGCGATTGTTGGCAGTCATGTGCATGTGCTGCAAGGGTTTGAGTTTTACAAAGGGAAGCCTATTGCTTATTCCATTGGCAATTTCCTCTTTCCGGACTATGTTAGCGGTCCGAAGGCGGATACGGGACTACTCTACCTAACGCTGAATGGCGACCGTATCGATATGTCCTTTCACCCTTATTACATCGAGAAAAATCAAATTGTTCCTAAGGGAGATGCGTATGTCAAAAAGCAGCAAACATATCTGGAGACAATTTCCTACGGTGTGACCTTGGATGGACCGAAAGTGCTAATGCAAGAAGAAATGGCAAGCCTTCAAGCAAGTACTAAGTAAAGTTCTTTTTCAAACATGTAGTTATTAATAGGAAAAAAAGGAATTTAGAGGTATTTATAGAATAGCTTATCCTAGTCTTTCTTTACACACTAACTCCACAGCATATTGTGTTGTAAAATATTTCCCACAAAATCGACAAGGAGTGTACTTGTGAATTATTCAACATTAACGAAATTCTTGCCTTCTAGATTCAATCGTTTTCATGTAATTCTTATTTTTATTACCACCGCATTGCTTGTCTCGTTAATTGGATATATTCAAAGGGATATTGCGAATCCTCGTGATTATCACTATGAAAAACAGAAGGCTTCCAACGGCGTCGTCTTGCATACAATTCAGACTACTCCGGATAATGTTCGACTGCAGGCGATCGATAAGAATGTAACGAAAACTCCTTATTACGGTATTAATGGGGGCTTTTTCTGGGAAGGAGCTCTGCTCAGCATCGCAGTTATTAATGACCAACCTTTGAAAGGAATGCCTGGCGATTACGGATCTGGCTGGTACAACACTGGCATTGACACTAACTTAAAGCGAGGAACTCTTGTTTGGGATGACGTCACTAAACGATTCTCGATTCAAGTAGTCACGCATGCCGGTGAGCTGACCGTAACAGATAAGCGGCGTTATTGGGCACAGGGTGGTGTCAGTATGAAGCTTAACGATAGCTTTGGCTGGGAGAGTGATATGATATTAGAGCAAATGCCAGCCTATAACGAAGGTCATATGCGTACGGCAGTTGTTTATGATAGTCAAGAGAACATTTATATGATTGTAACACCTTCGCACTGTACGATTGGAGAGTTCCGTGCTGCCATTCTCGAAAGCTTTAGTGATCGAAGGCTGGTAGACGGCATCTATTTGGACGGAGATGGTTCCTCTCAATTGAAGTGCCGCTATGTCCGTTTGAAAGGTGATCAACGCCAAGTCTATCAGATGCTAACCTTAATCAAATAAGATGCCCAATTACTCTGTCAAAATGACCGAAAACAAGACCACCGATACACCGGCAGCCTTGTTCTCGGTCATTATTAAGTTAAAGTTTTTTCGTTAGTTGAAGTCCTTATTGTCTTTATGCACCGAATGCGATGCAGTAACCATTAATATCACGGATAGTCATTTCACTCCATCCTTCGGACCAATGAGGTCCATTAACGATTTCCACACCTTTTGATAGAAATTCCTCATATAAATGTTTCAATCCCGCTGGGCTTGTATAGCAGAAGGCATCAAAATATAGTCCACCTTCAACGGACGAATTTGGTCGAACATCGCTGATCTGTTTTGCTTCGTGCAGAATAAATGTCACCGCTCCATGGTTCATATGAATATGACCACCAACATTTTCTTCGGTGAAGCCTATTCCTTTGTAATAATTAATTGATTCCTGTAAATTAGCAACAAGCAAAACAATGGACGGTCCTTTCAGGTTAACCGAAACTACACTATTTTCTCCCACGTTAATCCCCTCTCCCATTTATGATTGATATTTCTGTACTTGCTTTTTCAATAGCATCATCTGTCCAATATGGTATGCGTTATGGATACACAAATTTGATATTACACCCCACCACTGAGCATTGGAGTAGGTTGGTATTCTTTTTTCCAGTTTAATATCGTCACAGTTCGTAATAACTTCTCGCAAGTGTACGAATCCATTGCTTAACCTCTGAATGGTTTCATTCCAACTTGCTTCATTCTGCTTCAGGAGATCCAATTCAAATGTTTCATCGTTCGTTGTATTACTTTCAAGCAAATCATCGTTAATAAAGCGATTTAGCCACATTTCATTCCAGAAAATGAGATGGTTCGCAATCTCCCAAATGGAATGCGGCTGGTCTTTTGCTTTCCAAACTGCATCATTTACAGATACATCATTTAAAGTCGTTTTAGATGGTTTAAACCAACTTTCATCATCATGACAAGCGGCTAGTTGATCAAGTAATACTTCCTTCACACTAATCAGTACTACCACCTCCAGAGTTATAATGTGCTGCAACAGACGTATTAAAGCTTCCTTTTATCTTCACATATCATTAGTAAATTGTCGTCTGGATCTCTGAGGGTGAAGAACGATATGTTATCATGTACTTCAATTTCTATTATGATTTCAATTCCCTTTTCCTTAGCAAAAATATATGATTCCTCTAGGTTTTTCGTTTCAAAGAACAATTGAGTCTTAGAAGAATTTTTATTGTCCTTTTTATGATTACTGTCTAATAACAAGGATGAACCGCCATTATTGTTGAAGTCTGACTTCATGTGAATTCAATGTTACCATAATATGGAATATGGGTGAAGTGTCATTTAAAAATAATCTGAACCCTTGCATCCAAAAGCGATTATAAACGTATACGATGATGAAAGGAGTTGTGAATAGCATGAAAAACCCTGAGCAAGATCACCTTCCGGAAACAAGAAATGAGCTGCTTCAAGCACTTTATGAGATAGAATTATGGGAAGCTGAACAAAAAGACCTATGGTTTTGGGAAAAAATCGGAAGATTTCCTTTCCAAGTGTTGGACCGATTAACGCCGAAGTTTTTGAATAAAAAAATAGGTGAAGCACTGGACGAGCTTGGGAATTATTTGCAGGCAGGAGGCAGCTATCTTATTTCTGAAAAAGGAACATTGCGGGACATTGAAGATGTGCATCTTCGCAATAGGGTCGAGGGAGACCTAACAGATCTTACAGAGGGGCTTACGATAGAAAAGGTAGGAACATTACCTCTTCTTGTGATGGATCAAACGGCTAATGAAATTGTCCAAAATCGATCAAATCTGGCTACTATTCAAGGTGCAACAACTGGCATTGGCGGGATTCTGACACTCGCCATTGATATTCCGGCCATTCTTGGCCTGTCTTTGAAAACCATTCAAGAAATTGCGATCTGCTATGGTTATGATCCCAAAGAAAAGCAGGAGCGGATATTCACGATCAAATGCCTGCAATTCTCGTCCTCCGACATTGTCGGTAAAAAGGCCATTCTCGAAGAGCTGGCGGACTACGCCTCCACAGATAAGAAGGATGTACAAATAATCTCTCAGCTTCAGGGATGGCGCGAGGTATTCGCCACTTACCGCGATAATTGGGGTTGGAAAAAGCTGTTCCAACTCATTCCTATTGCCGGAATCCTCTTTGGCGCTTGGATCAATCGCGGAACGCTGAAGGACGTTGGCGATGCTGCGAAAATGCTGTATCGCAAGCGACGTATTCTTGAACGTTTGCACGCCCAAAAGGATGGCTAGCTGAAACCATTGGAATACCTTTTCGTACTAAAAAGAAAAAGCCAAAGGAGGAATGATCGTTGCTCAAATATTTGTTTCGCAAACTATTAGGATCTTTTTTCCATTCCAAACGACGCAGACATTATCAACATAGTAGTTCTAATTACAATGCCTATGATAATCGCCGATACTCCTCTAGTGACCATGCGGGGTATGGACACAACTCTCAAGGACATCGTTACTATAAAAATAGTCATAGAAGTTCCAGCTAATCCAAAGCCGCGAAAGTGGCTTTTTGTTTTTAATCCTTTAATATCGCGTCCAGATCCTCGATACATGACTGCGCGTTAACGTACGGCGGATCGATTTGCAATAATTTACGAATCACTTGCTTCGTCTGCCTTGTTACCGACAGTTCCTCCTCCCATCCAATTGTGGAGTCCTCCTGATCATCGATCGATTCAAATGTCGAATAGAGCATAAATAGTAAAAAGTGACCGATTGCATACAGATCTGAAGAGACAGCTACGGTTCTTCTCCGTATTAGCTCTTCACCCGGTCCAATTTCTAACAGAGATGGCTCGCCTAAGCGGGCGGCTAAACCAAAATCAATCAGGGTCATACGTTCCCCGTATAAAAGGACATTCGGAATTCGAATATCCAAATGGACGATGCCTTTCTCGTGGATGAAGCGCACGATATCCAGTAAACTGCGTATAAGGCAAAGCGCATCCCTTTCTCCAAATCGAGCTCCCCGTTCAAAAATTAAGTCCTCCACTGTCCGACCTTTTATATATTCGGTTATCATATACAATCGATTAGATTCTTCGAAAGATGTGTAGCACCTTGGAATAGAGGGATGATCTAACAGACTCAAGATCTCTATTTCCCGGCGCAAAAGGTTTTGACCTAAGCGCCCTTTACTCGGTTTAGCTTGCTTAGCGACGACTTCCTGATTTGACTTCCTATCCTGACATAAGTATGTTAATCCATAGCTTCCCATCCCCAGGAAACGTTCAATCTGATATTGATCTCGAATTACCTTATCTAAGCATAAAGGATAGTCGATCCATGCTTCATATACGCGTTTCAAATATGCCCACACGGTTAAGAACCCTCCTTCCTGCTATCTTAAAAAATACCATAGGAGGGTCTGGTTTAGCTATTCAATATCTGCTCCCTTGATCGGTGAGAATGAGCAAGCGTTATTTAGCCTGCTTCATTCCACCCGAAAAACTATTTCTATACCTGTCGGTCTGTTCTTAAAGGGAGCACTATATTCCTTGAACATTAATTCAATTCCTGAAATATCGTCAGTTAGCGGCGGAGATACTACGTAGTTATAGGACGAATGTCCTGATGTACTTCCACCATTAGTCATTCGGCAGTCGTATTTTTCTCCTAGATACAGCTCAAAATGACTGTGTTTATGCGGATTTGATGGAAGGTCAGTTGTCATGTCCCAATCTATACTAAAAGTTATTACACTTGCATTGTTATATTGTCGTATTGAGGTTACCGAATAAAAAATCGCACCTTTTTCAATTGATTGTAATACTGGAATATGCTTTCTGAATCCAGATGGTTCAACCATAGGTTTAAAATGTTCTTCACTTCTCAAAGATCCAAATACTGCTTTCAAGAAGTCCTCGTAGAGTTCAAAAGCACTTGCCCATTTAGAGATATACTCAAATGGCGGAAAACCTGGATTATTGCCCGAAATTTCCTTCCGTTGTTTTAGCAATGAACAAATTTGCTCATCAATATTAAAAATTCGTTCATCATAATGTTCGGTTGGACGTTCAAATGGCATCCGTTTCATCATTGTCCTCCTTATACAGGTCTTTCACCTTATTATTTATAAGAACGCAGCAAAGTGAATTGCTTGGCAAGATAAAGGGGCGTATAGGGCATGTCCTTACGAAGCCAAGAAACGATCGTACCGATCAAGGCCGAAGATCCGTACCAAATGGCAATATCCTTTTGAATACCTGCTGTAGAAAGGAAGGATTCATCCCCCATTCTCTCTACTCTTGCGGTTATCATTTCCGTCAGCAGGTTTAACAATCGATCCGTAAAGATCGGGGTACGTTTCGACGCAAGAATGATTTTATAAAATTTAGCATGTTCGGCAATATGTTCAAGCAAGTTCATAAGTACCGGCCAATCCTCTTCATCTGTGGAATTCTGATTCCCAGGTGCGCATTTCAAAATTCCATTAATGTCCACGATCATATCATCCGCCATCTTCTCCAGCATATCCGGAATGTCCCGATAATGAAGATAAAAGGTAACACGGTTGATGGTGGCGCGCTCTGCGATGCGATTTACCGAAATTTTCTCGATATCCATTTCCTGAAGCAATTCCACAAAAGCGTCTTTAAGCAATTGACGCGTGCGGAGTATGCGGGGATCGGTGCGGGACGTTCTATTATCCATATATCCCTTTCCTTTCCTTTTATTTAGTATGCCACATCTAATTAATATTGTGTAAATTATATTACAAACTGTAAATTTAGTCCACGACAGACTTATAAGGATCTTTGACCTTATCACGTGGGAGTTTAATAATAAACAGCGACGGTCTAGGACTTTGTATCACGTCCTCGACTGCCGCTGTTTATTTTACGCTTTGACCAGAAAGCTTCTTATATATGTTAAATCGAAATAAGATCCGTAGTTAGCTGGTTAAGCCGCTCACAGCCATTATCTGTGACAAGAACCATATCCTCAATCATGATCGAGCCTAAACCGTGGCCATAGTATGGCGTCTCCAAGCAAATCACCATGCCTGGACGAAACACTGCGGCCTCGGATGGACTAATGAAAGGCGCTTCTTCTGCGGCGAGGCTTAAACCCGCGCTGTGGCCGAGATGGCCGCGGTTGTAATTCGTAAGCCCCGAGGAGCGAATCAGTTTCATGACCTCCTCAAAGGCATTCTTCATCGGCATCCCTGGCTCGATGATCTGTAGAAGACGGTCGTGTCCCACCCTTAATGCGCCGTAAATTCGCTTCGCCATATCCGAAGGGGGACCCAGCACGAAAGTGCGTGCGATGTCAGAGCCATATCCGGCCACATCGACACCCACGTCAAATTTTATCAGATCGCCCTTCTCACTTGGACGTGTGTCAAATACATGCGCAGGAGCAAAATTGGCTCCTACGGAAACCATATGAAACCGTGCGGTCGAACCATCCGGATGTCTCATCAAGGCCTTGCGGAAGGCTTCAACGATCTCCGCGGCGGAGGTGCCTACCTCAATTTCACGTACCGCGGAAACGATGCCTGCCTCTGCATAAGTGCAAGCCTTGCGCAGCTGGTCGATCTCCCAAGGGGTTTTTATCGCACGCAGCTTGATAAAGATTGGGCTAGCCTCCACCAGCTCGGCTATTCCGGGGCAGGCTTGCCGTAATGCCATGACAGACGGGTATCGCATCGAGCTTAGCTCGACAGCGATTTTCCCATGGGAAGCTCCATTCTCTGCGAGCACCTGACTGAGCACCCCGAACATTTCCTCCGCTTGGGGTGAGACTGGCCGCTTTCCTTGGAATTTGTATTCGATCAAACCCAGCGGGTCATCAACATCCACCCAGGTGGGATACGTTCGGACCTCGTATCCTGAAAGATGGTTCGCGACACCGGCCGCTTCAAAATCATTCATGATCAAGATCGTCTTACGGGTAGGATCACGAAACAGGACGACGAGTCCAACTTCACTCATACGCAGCGTATACATGAATGCGCTTTGGTAACCGGAAAGATAATAAAAATTTTCACAGCTAGAGGAAACTAGAGCGTCGATCTGTTGGTTCTCCATGATCAATCTCGCTCGCTCTGAAATGGTTTGTAAATGATCCTGATCAATATGGACCATGGGTCTCAACTCCTTCGGATTAGGCTTTCCTATCTCCGTATGTTAAACAGGCTCCTGGGCCATCTGTCGCAAAAATTTGCGCGCCCGCTCGGTTTGCGGCTGGACAAAAAATTGCTCCGGGGCACCCTCCTCCTGAATGACGCCTTCGCTCATAAAGATAACTCGATTTGCCACTTCTTGCGCAAATTTCATTTCATGCGTGACCACAATCATCGTCATGCCCTCGTCAGCCAGCTGCCTCATAACCGACAAAACTTCACCGGTCAATTCCGGGTCAAGTGCCGAGGTCGGCTCGTCGAACAGCATGATTTGAGGCTGCATCGCCAGAGCACGGGCTATCGCAACCCGCTGCTGCTGACCGCCGGAGAGCCTGGAAGGATATTCATGCTTCTTCTCTGCCAAGCCCACTTTATTCAGTAATGATTCGGCCAGCTCAATCGCCTGCTCCTTAGGCATGTTTTTCACGGTCACTGGAGCCGTGATCACATTTTCCAGGACGGTCAAGTGCGGAAATAGATTAAAAGATTGAAAAACCATACCGGTTAAGTTACGAAGTTCCCGGATGGCTTTTTTCTTCGTCGGAGCATTCATCGAGTCATCCCACAGGATGTTGTCCACACGAATCGATCCCGAGTTAGGCTCTTCAAGGCCGTTCAGGCATCGAAGCAGAGTACTTTTCCCTGAACCACTAGGACCTAAGAGGACCACAATTTCTTGTGAATGAATGCGGAGGTTAATATCCTGCAGCACAGTCAAAGCATCGAATCGTTTACTAAGATGGTTTACTTCTATCAAGCCCACTCACACCCTTAATAAGCCTTTGATAATTTTTTCTCGATGCGGTTAAGAATATTAGAGAAGAACATGCTCATTAGCCAGTACATGAGAGCAATGGAAATGTAAAAAGGCATGGCAATATAATATTGCGCAATAAGCAGTTGGGCTGAACGCAGCAGCTCAGTTACTGTCACAATGGAAACGAGCGAAGTCTCTTTCAGCATGCCTATAAATGTATTGCCCATTGGGGGAATTGCCACTCGGGCTGCCTGCGGAAGAATAATCTTGCGCATCGTTTGCCAAGGGGACATGTTCAGGGATAAAGCCGCTTCCGTCTGACCCTTAGGCACAGACAGGATCGCGCCCCGAAATGTTTCAGATAAATAGGCGCCGATATTAATACTAAGTGAAATATAGGCCGCTGTGAGCGGCCCCAGGGTAATACCGTAATCAGGTAAGCCATAATAAATAATGAAGATCTGCACAATGATCGGGGTTCCGCGGATGATGGAAACATACCCTCTGGCCAAATTGCTGATCAGCCGATTTCCTTTTAACCGGGCGATGGCTACGAACAGAGCGATAAAAAATCCAAAGAACATCGAGACGATTGTGATAAGCAAGGTATAGTATGCGCCTTTGAAAAGAAAGCCTAAGTTATCTAAAACGAGTTCCATTCTTGCGGCCTCCTAAATTCACCCCACAAAGTGACGTGTTGCTTCGAAGCTTAGTCCGTCCGCACCGAGTGCTAGCTCGGTCGGCGTTTAAACTTTCCGCTTAAAGCGGTCAAGCTTCTTCGGCTAACTTCGATAAGTGTTTATACATTACTTTGCGGGGGCCCCAATATATTCCAATTCCTTAAAAATTCGGATCGACACCAAACCATTTTTGGTGAATTTCCTTCAACGTTCCGTCCGTTTTCATTTCGCTTAAGGCTTTGTTGATAGCTTCCACCAACTCTGGATTGTTTTTGCGGGTAGCTACGCCTGCGAAGTCTTCCTTGATCGGCGCTCCAACCGCTTTAATATTAAGCTTGTTTTTATCCATTAGAGGTTTCAGTGCAAAGATATTGTTGATGGTCGCGTCAATTCTTCCAACGTTCAGGTCCATCAAGGATGAAATGACATCGTTGTACGTAGCGATTTCAAAATTTCCGACCTTCGGCATAGCCACATCACGCAAATATTTTTCATCGTTCGTACCGAGACCGATTCCGATCTTCTTACCTTTGAAATCCTCAACCGCTTTGATTGTGTTGTTATCACCCTTTACAACGACATTCACCGAGTTCTTAATATAAGGATTGGAGAAATCCATTGTTTTCTTACGGTCTTCCGTAATGGTCACCTGGCTTATCAATACATCGTATTTCTCTTTTTGCAAACCTTCAATTAAGCCAGAAAATTCACCAGTAATGAAATCGGCCTGTACACCAAGCTTCTTCGCAACATTCTTAGCGATGTCGGCATCATAGCCGTCTACTTCTTTCTTGTCATTCAAAAAGTTGTAAGGAGCATAGGTACCCATCAAGCCCACTTTGATTTTGCCGTTTTTCTTGATTTGCTCAAGCAGGTTTGCTGAAGCCGGAGACACGGCTGGTGTGTTTTTAGTATCGGTTGTGGGACTTGCCGCCGGCTGTTGTGTTGTTTTTCCGCACCCGACTAACGCTAAACCAACGATAGAAAGTAACGATGCCGCTTTGAATACTTGTTTAACCTTGAATGTCATTTTCAATACACCCCTATTTGATTTTTTACTTGTTAACCTAACAATCCTCGGAATTCGAACCGTGCCGTTTCCTCGGCTATTTCCGAGGGCTTGTATGCGGATGTATAATCAACACCGTGCATAGGTCCGAACAACCATTTGGTAAGGACTCCTGTAATTAAAGAGACGAGTATGTTTACACGAAGAGTTACGTCCGAGAAATGCGGAAGCATCTCCAACTCGATGGCTCGGTTTACATTGTTCTTGAAGGCTTCCTCGAATGCGATCCACGTTTCCGAAACAGCTTCCCTGACCAAGGGGTCTGCGCCCTGGCCTTTGATAAGTAAAAATGCCATCAAATTCCGGTTATTATTGGCGAACTCGAACAAATCCGTCAGCAATTTTGCAGACGAGCTAACCATATCGTCTACAGAGCCTGCATGCTTGCGATAGCCTTGTTCAATCACTTGTGTTAGCTTCTCTTTACCGTTCTCGATCAGACGGACCGCGAGCTGCTCTTTGCTTTTAAAGTACCAGTAAAACGTTCCCTGAGAAACGCCCGCTGCTTTGACAACGTCAGAAATCTTCGTATTGTGATATCCTTTGCGTGCAAATAGCTCTAATGCAGTGTTCATCAGAACCTGCTCTCGCTGCTGTTCGTCATTCAATAATGATGCCAGTTTCAAGAACCCCTTCCCACTGACTGACGAGTCAGTCAAGTTAATTCCGATTGGTTTACTATAGTATAAGAAACTCCTGTAGTCAAGTCGTAAATATATACTCATTCAATTTTTTTGAAAATTTGTATGATGTGTTCGGGAATGATATCACATTCTTGTTAAAATCGGCAATGAGAAAAAGTTCTTGTCATCACCGAATGACAAGAACTTTTTCTCATAAATCAAAGATCGGCAATTTTAACTTATGGATCATATCTAACCGTTAATTTATAAACCGATAATGTAAGTGATTACTTCTTTTTTGCGGCTAGCTGCTTGCGATACTCCAAAGCTGGTAGTCCACCCCAACCCCAATTCTCGGTGTCGACCTCTTCAATAACTACGAAGGTAGCTTCTAACGGCTTGTTCAGAACGTTGAGCAAAAGCTCGCTGGCTCCTTTAATGAGTGCAGCCTTTTCTTCCGCCGTAACAGACTGGCGATCTGGTGCGGTACCCTCACGGGTCACTTGGATCGTAACAATTGGCATGGATATTCTCCCCTTTTGCATTGGAATTGTTTGTATCTGCTGCTATGTTTTACTTAGTGACCAGCATTCTGCCCACCATCGACATGAAGGATCTCTCCAGTTACGAAGTTGGCTGACTCCAGATATAAGACTGCTTCGACAATCTCATGTGACTCGCCCATGCGTCCCATAGGATGAAGCTTAGCCAGGGCATCGTGGGATTCTACAGGATGCATCGGCGTTTTAATGACCCCTGGGGAAACTGCATTCACGCGGATACCCCTAGAAGCATACTCGATCGCTAATGATTTCGTCGCCGAGCTCAGACCGCCTTTCGTCAGTGAGGCGAGTACGGAAGGAACGCCAGCAGACGGTTGGTCAACCAGACTCGTTGTAATGTTAACAATGTGTCCCGTTCCTTGTTTCAGCATCTCAACCACCGCGCGTTGGGTAACGTGGAAGAAGCCAACGACATTCGTGGATAAATACGTTGCAAAGTCTTCTTCTGAATACTCCGTAAATGGCTTAGCCATGAAGATTCCCGCATTATTAACTAGCGTATCGATGCGTCCATAGTGAGCCAATCCTTCGTCGATTAAGCGCTGCGCAATCTTAGGCTCTGAAATATCACCGGCAATAAACCGCACTTGTTTTCCTGTAGGATCGATTTCTTTTGCAGCATCAGACAACGTTTGTTCACGGCGTCCATTGATAACTACATTCGCTCCTCGTTTCACCATCTCAATCGCCATAGCTTTCCCTAAACCGCTGCTGCCGCCAGTTATTACTATTACTTTCCCCTGAATATCCATGAGTTATTTCACTTCCTTGTCTTGTTCTAAACCGTTTTTAACCGATTTAGCAACCGATATGGTGCGTTTTGCTTGATGTACTGCAGCATCGCGCACGTCTTCCTTCATCGCTCCATTTTGATCCACGGTGACACTTGTACCGTATGGATTCCCTCCAGCAACAAATACCGATGGATCAGTAAATCCGGGAGCTGCCACAATCGCACCCCAGTGGTACATTGAAGTGTACAGCTGAAGTATCGTTTGTTCCTGTCCAGCATTCGGATTTTGAGCGGAAGTCATGGCACTCACGACTTTATTCACCGTTTTGCCTTGGGCCCAAAGACCACCAGTCGTATCGATGAACTGTTTCATTTGAGCAGGAAGATTACCGAATCGGGTGGGCATACTAAAGATGATCGCATCTGCCCATTCCAAATCTGCCAAAGATACAGTAGGAATATGTTTGGTTGCCTCAAGATGAGCTTTCCAAGATGGACTACCATCAATAACGGATTGTGGCGCAGTTTCTGGCACTTTTAGAACTTTTACATCTGCTCCAGCTTGAAGACCTCCTTCCGCTGCCCATTGAGCCAATTGAAAGTTAGTTCCATTGGAACTGTAATAGATGACTGCTAAATTCACTTTTGATGATGACATTTGTGTAGTCTCCTTTTTAAATAGTTTTTGAAATATATTCATTGGTATCGCTCCAAACTTTTTATATTGTCGGCTTATATCTTTATACATACAGGTCTGTCTAATTATGCTTAGATTCTGCTGTGAATCGAAATCCAACTTAATTATTTTCAAAAAGTTTAATAAATTCATTAGGAGATTGTAGTCCAGATATGCTGACCTTCTCATTAATTACAAAGTAAGGAACCCCTCTGATCCCTAACTTTTGCGCGTTGCGTTGTCCTAATTCAACCTTTTCAATCCCATCGCCTTTAATAAGTCGCATTTTGAGTTCAGCAGCATCGCCAGTGATCCCGTTTGTTCTTGCTATTTCCACAAGTTCATCCACATTACCGATATCGATGCCATTTTCAAAATAAGCCGTATATATCTTCTCAATCAATTGCTCTTGCAAGTTCTCTGGCGTAATAGCTATTAACTGATGGGATAAGGTAGTATTCGGTGTATATTTCACAATATCCATATTAAATGTAAGGCCGAAATGAGCACCGGTTTCATTATACTGCCTCATTCTTGCTTCGAATTGCGCAGTCCCGCCTAATCTGCCAATCATAACCTGCCGATAATCTTCTCCTTCAGGGCGAATACCGGGATTAAGCTGAAAAGCATGCCAACGAACGGTTGCCTTAGTGCCTTCTGGCAATTGTTTCAAAGCGGTCCGCAGACTGGTTGTTCCCATGCGACACCAGGGGCAAATCGTATCCATGTAAACGTCAATGGTCAATTTTTTCATTTTTCAACCACAACTGGCTTTACCGTTTTAATATGATTAATGTAATCGATGCTGCTCTGTGCTAATCGTTCATCCGTAACGTTAGAAGTGTCATTTAGTGAAAAGTGAGGCAGATAAGAGGCACTGATAAAATGAGCAAGCGCTTCTAATGGTCGCAATATTTCTTGCAGGGTAAAGCGATTGAACCCGGTTGCTTGATACGACTCTTCCGTACCATAGGTCGAGATCGCAACACCGATTTCTTTACCTGCTGTTTTAGTGCCATCTGGTCCATAAGCCCAGCCGTATAGCAATACGGAATCAAACCACTTTTTGAGTAATGGCGGTGTGCTGTACCAATAAAGCGGATATTGAAAAATAATTCGGTCATGCGACTCAATCAACTGCTGCTCTCTAGAAACATCGATATTTTCGTCTGGGTACGCCTTATATAATTCATGAATCGTGATATCGCCATGCTTTTGCAATTCCTCCACCCATGATTTATTCCAGTGGGATGCTTCGATGTTCGGGTGAGTAACGATTACTAAAGTTTTCATTTTAATTGCTCCTTTTCATAATTGTTATTAAAATCTTTTTAATTTATGGACAGGTTTCCTGTATTATTAGTTCTCGAAAAATGCTGCGTTTTTCATGAATATACTTTCTTGTTTGTTAATTAATGGCCCATCTAGTTCTGAAATTCGTTTAACTTCAATCCATTCAGGATCGTTGCGGAAACGATCATAGTTAAGGTTTCGAATTTCCATATTAGGATGCTCTACAACATAATATAGACGGTTATTTGCTTCATCTAAATCCTCCCAAAATTGCGTCACTTTCATGCCATGATTCATAAATAATTGAATAACATGATCTCTGAACCTATCTTGGACAACCTTCATTTTCCCTGGATTCATATGATAAATTCGCAGTTCATACAACATCTCTTCCCTTCCCTCCTTCATTTGTAGTGCGACGACAAGCCTACAGCCTTTTACTCGATTTGGAAAAAAGGCGCTTTTTTCATATAGACAATATCGATTTTCTCATGTAGGGGACCGTTTTGCTCAGTTCTCCCCTTAACTTCCAGCCATTCTAGATCTTCCATAAAGGCCTGGAAGTTCCGTTCACGCGAAGCCGCGTCCGGATGCTCAAGCACATAATACAACCTATCCTTTGATTCATCCGCGTCTACCCAAAAATTCGTCACCCTCATATCATGTTTAGCAAAAATTCTTATCATATCATCCCGAAACCGATCCAGTATCGCTTGCATACGGCCAGGTACCACTTGATAAATCCGCAGTTCGTACAGCATGAACGCCATCCTCCTTTTCTAAATTCCGTATTTGTCCGCATTCAAAAAATTATATACAGCTTACCACTGTCCGGCGTTTTGACCGCCATCGACATGAAGAATCTCTCCGGTCACGAATTGTGCGGATTCTAGATACACAATAGCGTCAACAATGTCCTGAACCTCGCCCATTCGGCCCACTGGGTGCAATTGAGCCAAATAATCATGTGTCTCAACCGAATGCATTGGCGTCTTAGTGATCCCCGGCGCGACTGCGTTCACGCGAATGCCCTTGTCCGCATACTCAATCGCCAGCGATTTTGTTGCCGCGTTCAAGCCTCCTTTGGTCAGTGCGGCAAGTACAGATGGCACGGCTTTAAGGGGCTGCTCTACGACTCCGCTTGCCGTGATGTTGACGATGTGGCCGGAACCCGCCTTCAACATCTCGGTCACCGCACGCTGAGTAACATGGAAGAATCCTGCCACATTGATGGACAGTATCGATTCAAAATCCGCTTCAGTGAAGTCCGTGAATGGTTTCGCTATAAAAATGCCGGCATTGTTCACCAGTGTATCGATACGACCAAAGCGCGAAAGTGCTTCGCCGATTAAGCGTTCAGCTATTTGGGGATCTGAAATGTCGCCGGCAACATATGCGACATGCGCACCTGTCGGATCGACCTATCTTGCAGCCTCTACTAACGCTTTTTCGCGGCGGCAATTGATGACTACATTGGCTCCTCGTTTCACCAGTTCAATTGCCACTGCTTTTCCAATACCGCTGCTTCCACCTGTAATCACTGCTACTTTACCTTGTAAACTCATTTCCCCATTCTCCTTTTGTCTACCTACTAAAAGGTAGAATTATATTTGTAAAAAAATCCGCCTTCTTTTTTAAGTTAAAGCGGATATTAATCCATCGGCAATCCTATCAAATCTACTTAAATCCTGAAAAGTTCTTGCAAGTAATTGCGCACCTTGGAGCGAAGCAAGCAGTTGATGGGCTTGCACATCCGCGGCACCATCAAAGTTTAGATGCCCTTCACGCCGCCCCTGATCCAACACTCGTTCCAACCACTCTAAATTGGCGGTGAAAAGCTGAGCTAGCCCTTCTCGTGTCTTACCTGATAAAGTAGCCAGGTCAGTTGAAAGCATAACGCCTAGACAAGTACAATAATCTTGAACAGGGCCACTGTATAGCAATGTGAATTTTCGTAGCTTTTCCAAATTGTTCTGTGTCTCGGTATCGATTTGAGCAATTGCAGAAATAAAATGTCTATGATACCGTGCAATCAGCGCTTCTCCTAAATCCTCCTTGTTTGGGAAATGGTAATGAATACTAGCAGTTCGTATCCCTACTTTTTCTGCAATGTGTGTATAGCTGAATCCGTTAAACCCGACATCCTGAACAATCGACTGAGCAGTATCCAAAATAGCCTCTGCTGTATTCTTGGTTTTTGTCATGGCGTTATTCTACCTTTTAGTAGATAGTGTGTCAACCCCCTCTCCTCGCACCCTCGGCAGAGAACAGATGGAGATCCATCATCATCGGGAGGATAGGAGTAAAGGGGAACCTTCCCATTCCACAGCAACAGTCAGTGCCGTTATGCCTCCGACCAAAACGATCAACGTACTACTCACCAAACGCTTTCCTTTTGTCTTTACCTTGTCTTGCTCACTCATCATACACTGATTTCTGTAATCATGTATAATACAGAATACTGATATTGAGTATCTCATTTTCAGATATCTAAACCTAAATATACAGGAAGTCTATATAGAGATTCAGTTGCTCAAGTTGATCATTTCAATTGTTAATATAGTGTCACGCTCAGGTCCTGAACTTCACGCCAGTCATCTCCTCGCTGAGCAACCAAAGCCGCTCCGCAAAGCTAGGATCGATCGCCCAAGGAAGTACACCGGACATCACTTGACCAAGTCCCTGCAGTGCTTCGGCCGTAATGACCTCGGCAATATCGGCATCCATGCAATAAACGCCGCCTTTGCCCTCAAGCTGAGGACTCGTCGCACACCATACGCTAGTTGAAGCTCCCTGCTCAGTGGTCTTCAATACCCCACCTGCTGCGCTCTTCTCTTCATCCGACATATAACGTACCAAATCTGTCATAATTCTGCCAGGATGGACAGAAAAGGCGCGCACGCCGTACTCATTACCCAAGCGGTCCATCTCGACAGCAAATAGCGCATTGGCAGATTTAGACTGTCCATAGGCCTTCCATTTGTTATACTCCTGACGTTCGAAGTTTGGATCTTCAAAATCAACGCCTCCGAAGCGGACACCGGTTGAGGAGACGGAGACAACACGCGCATCTCCTGCTTGTTTCAAAGACGGCCAGAGCCGAGCCGTCAACTGGAAGTGTCCCAAGTGATTGGTCGCGAACTGGGATTCATAGCCGCGTGCATCGCGCACTAGCGGTGGAGCCATGATGCCTGCATTATTAATGAGCATATCCAACTGCCGGCCAGTGTTTAGAAACCGCTGCGCGAATGCGTCGATGGAATCGGGGTCTATAAGATCCAGCTCCTCCAGCTCCACTCTCGGGATATCAGCAATCAAAGCGCGGGCTTTCTCCATCGTACGCGCGGGTACAATTACCGTCGCACCTGCTTCCGCCAGAGCGCGGGTTGTCTCAAGTCCGACGCCGGAGTACCCGCCGGTCACGATGGCGATCTTGCCGCTTAGGTCATGTCCGGCTAGCACTTCCCGCGCTGTTGTTTGCGGCCCGAAGTCCGATGGGATCGGTGCTTGAGGTGTAATCTTATATGTGTTATCTGTATGCATAGTTCATTCTCCTCCTAAACCTGAACGCTTCATCAGGTCCTTAAAGTGGTCTAGCTTGTAATTCATCATTTCCAAAGTAGTGTGCATTTCCGCCATCTGCGACTCAATTTTGAGTTTGTGCTCACTAAGTACGCTATAGCAACTCTCGTAATTTCGAGCGGATGCCAGGGTCATATACCGTTCAATTTCCTTCAGCGGCATATGGGTTCGTTTTAGATGGGTAATGAATACGAAACGGTCGAGATGGACCTTGTCGTATTCCTTCTGCCCGTTTTCCTTACGCTTCACTGGCGGCAGCAGCCCGATTTTCTCATAATAACGTATCGTATCATAACTGAGACCGGTTCTCTTGGAAATTTCTGCAATTGAAAATGTAGACTCCATCCCTCACCCTCCTCCCAATTTATTGATTAAGCGAATAAGCTTGTTCGTTTTCATTTGTATCGTAAGGTATGGAGTTTACTCCATGTCAAGCGATTTTCTTCAGCCTCACCATCATATAATTGTCTGTTTTGAATTATTGTCGTACCAACACATTCCCCTAAATGTAAAAAGTGAATGTTCACAAAAGTGAACATTCACTAACGTACTACAGTTGTTTGAACTGTTTCCTGTCGGAACGGCCGATACCCAGCGGCAAGCTAAGCGCCCCCAAGAAGACTATGAAAGCCGCACCGATTAAAGCGGTGAGGTAGTTGCCATTTCCCGAGATCAGAATACCTGCAATGAGCGGTCCGATCATTTGTCCCAAGCCAAAGAAGGTGGTCAGCAATCCTATAATCTTTCGGTTGTTCTGCGGATATAAATCCTTGGCAAAAGAGATGGACAGCGTCGTTATCCCCATAAAGGTTATGCCGAACAGAAGGGCGCCAGCGAATACGGCGATTGAAGAAGGAATAAGTGCCGGAATCGCAATGCCTATGGATTGCAGCAGCATGGTGACGGTCAATGTCCACTTTTTTCCCCATCGGGAGGCAAGCATAGACCAACCGACGCACGAAGGCACCGCGGCAATACCAACCAGCATCCAACTGAGTGACGCAATATTGGGGATGCTCGAAACCGCTTTGGCGAAGGCTACAAGATAGGTCCCGGTAACAATGTAGCCCAAGCCTTCCAAGCCATAGGCAATCATCAAACATATCAAGACCCGGCGAACAGCCGAAGGCTGATGGTCATGAGGAGAGTTTATCGTCTTCGTACCGGTATGCCTGTCCCGCAACGAATACCAGGCTACCAAACCTAAGATCAGACTGATCATTCCCAGTCCCTTCCATACTTCGATCCAATCGCCGTTTCGGGCAAGCAACGGAACCGAAAGTCCGGTCAGCAGGATGCCCGCTCCCACGCCTCCGTAGAAAATTCCGGCTTGGAGCGCCGTTAAACGATCCAGTACGATGCTGGATGCGATAATTAACACGACCGCGCTGGCTAAGCCCGACAAAAAGCGGAGCACGAGCCAGGCTTCGAGGTTATGGAATTCACCCATTCCCCATGTGGTCGCAATACTAACGATTAACCCGGCGAACAGCAGCATGGATCGGCTTTTAACCTGGACCAGCGTCAGGACAAACGCGCCGATCAAATACCCCAAATAATTGCTCGAAGTCAGATAGCCTGCACCCGCGGCAGAGAACAGATGGTGATCCATCATCATCGGGAGGATAGGAGTAAAGGCGAACCTTCCGATTCCCATAGCAACCATCAGTGCCGCTATGCCTCCAAGTAAAACGATCAACCTCCTTCTCCCCATACGCTTTCCTCCTGTCTTTACCTTGGTCTGCTCATTCATCATACAATGATTCCTGTTATCATGTATAATACAGAATAATGATGATGAGTATCTCAAGTTCAGATATATAAACCTAAATATACAGGAGGTCTTTATGGATATTCAGTTGCTCAAAGTGTTTTTTACCACGGCGCACGAAGGTAGCATTTCCAAAGCGGCTCATAAATTAAACTTTGCCCAATCCAACGTCACCCATAAGATTCAACAACTGGAGGCCGATTTGCAAACCCAGCTTTTTTACCGCCACAATCGGGGCATCACCCTTACCCCTTCCGGTCAAATCCTAGTTTCCTATGCAGAGAAAATATTGCATGTCATTCAGGAAGCCAGACTGGCCGTCGGAGACTCCTCCGTTCCCGCAGGACCGCTTCATATAGGGTCTTTGGAAACAACCGCCGCTGTTCGTCTGCCTAAGCTGCTTACCAAATATCATACCGACTATCCGGCAGTCGACTTCTCTTTAATCACCGGTCCTACCGAGAAGCACATTCATGCCGTTCTTCACTATGAGCTGAACGGGGCATTCGTGGCCGGTCCCGTAGAGCATCCCGAATTGATTCAGGAAAACGTCATCGATGAGGAGCTGGTTCTTGTCACCTCGGTCTCCCATCCGACCGTCAATTCCATCCATGATGCAGAGCTGCGTACGCTTCTCGTATTCCACAGCGGCTGCTCCTACCGGGCAAAATTAAATCAGCTGCTCCATGAAGAAGGCATAGTGCCCTTTAAGCTGATGGAATTCGGATCGATTGAAACGATAATCGGCTGTGTCGGCGCTGGCCTAGGCATTTCTCTTCTGCCGCGTTCTATCATAGCCGAGTCGGAACAGCAAGGCCGAATCCGCTGCCATGCGATCCCCGGCAAGCATGCCATTGTCACAACTGTGTTCATCAGGCGCAAAGACGCTTTAATCACGCCCGCATTGTCAGCCTTCTTATCAGAGATGCGAGCCCATTTTAGCTAAGGTACTGAAATTGAGCTTATCTATGA
Source organism: Paenibacillus germinis (assembly GCF_013141785.1). Lineage (NCBI taxonomy): Bacteria > Bacillati > Bacillota > Bacilli > Caryophanales > Paenibacillaceae > Paenibacillus > Paenibacillus germinis. The sequence goes on along the minus strand of NZ_WHOC01000058.1, from coordinate 16,736 downwards.
TTTGGCTTCATACTCAGTTCTTTAATCTACTTAAGTACATTGCTTGCCACCTGTATACATGTGGTAAAGGAGGGAATACTTGGAGAGAATCCGAATTGAAACCGTCATCACATTGCTGCTGCCTGTCGTTAGAATGGCGGCATTACCCTCTAATACGTTACGAACGGTTTCCGATACTTTTGTAGAGCTATTCGTGGTTCCAATGGAGACTATCTCACTTTTAAGATCTCCTGCTTCCTCCGGAAATGTATCCCTTTTTACGCTCGCAATCATTGGTTTAATTACATGTTCTTCAAGCATTTTTTTATCAATCAAGTTATCTATGTAAACAATGAGCCAATGAGTGTTATGGTTAACATCTATCCTTCGGTATTCCAAGTCAGAACAATCCTGAAATGTTTCTTTTAAAATCTTTTCGTTTTGCAAAATATCCGAAGTAAACTCTTTATTATTGTATTCCTCCAGAAGAGTGCTTTTTTTAGGAAGATTTTCATATTTATTGAATTTATCTCTTTTTATCCAACTCATGAAAGCTCCTCCTAGTTAAAACAGTCACTGCTATTATTCCAAATAGAGTAAAACGTATACGAAATGAATACGACTTCGATGATTTTCGAATATATAAAATTAAACCCAGCGCCAACACGGCACTGGGTTCATTTACTTATTTATTACCCTTTTGTCATTAGAGCGGTTCTATCATTGTGCTGATGACTCGATTCTTAAAATCCTTGAAAAGATTGTGCATACTTCCTCCATTTTTCGGGAATCTCCTTAATATTATTACAATAAACGGCCTCTAAATAACTGGACAAGTTCGTTACTTTCTCTTCCACAAGGACCTCGCGTATCTCAGAAGGTTTTGATGGCACATAATTTTCCCGCATAATCTCGAATTGGTCTAATGGCAAAAACATTTGCAGACTTTTTTTATAGGAACAACGAGTTGGGTAACGAGGTGAGCTTCCTGAATCGTACTTAGACAACTTAACAGTGTCATAGAAGTCATCAAGCAACGATTCTGCATCCAATTGAAGGATAGCAAAAGCTTCATCTGGTTCTCTTTTTGAATAAATCTCCAGCATTTTTTGACAATCTCTTTGCGTCGGCCAAAAAAATACGTGCTGATCCAGATAATTATGAAATTGTCGATGAGTTGTTTTTGCATCCATAACTTGATCTGCAATTCGTAGATGAGCGTTTGCTACAAAAACATTTCCGTGAAAATGAATTTCTCTACTCACTATCCGTCTTTCATTCGATAAAGTAGGATCAACCTTATTACATGAATACAAAGCATCGAGATGCGCAATTGAAGGCAAGTTTCGGACTCTCGTAAAATGAAATAATGACTTCCTTTTTGAACTGTTCGTTATTTTTTTTACAACTAAATTGTTCATAGCGTGATACCTCTTGTCCGATCTCATTTCTTTGTAAATTTCGTCAGACATCCCTTAGATAACTCATCAAGGCTTCGCTTCCTGATCGCAATATGCTGTAGGTTCTTCCTTCTTAATAGAATTAATGTAAGAAAGAACCAGATCGATAAATCCGCTTGCTGTCCGCCCCAGATACTTATCTTTATGATAAACGATCCCTACTTCTCGGCAGAGTGTTGGGTTTAGGATTGGAATGATGATCAAATCCTCATAGTGATACATCTCGATTAATGTTTTAGAAAGAATAGTGGCCCCTATTCCTGACCTTACTAAATTAAATAAAGAATCGACCGTTGTCGTTTCAATAAAAGGTTTTAATTCCAACCCTGCTATTTTGCATGTGGAATCAATCAGTTGCCGGCATCGGTGTGTTTCAGGAAACATCACAATCGGGGTTGTTACTAATTCTTCAAAATCAATTTGAGGGTGACCTGCCAAAGGATGGTTGGCGTTAGTCACGAAAAAGAAGGATTCTCTATAGAGAGGCTTAATCGCCAATTTGTCATGTTCTACAGGTAAAATAGAGATGGCAAAGTCCAGTTCATTTTGCAGGACCCGTTCAACGATATCTTCATTAGCAATTAACTTTATGCGTATATTCGGATAACTGCGATGATAGTTGATTAATAATGATGAAACGAGTTCATTTAACTCACCCGGCAAGGCGCCAATCGATAAAGTTCCGCGTTCTACTTTCTGCAGCTCTTGAATTTGCTCGCGTGCAATTGCCAAGAATCCTATAGCTTTATGGGACTGCTGGTACAAGATCATACCCGCTTCTGTGATCATCGTCTTCTTACCGATTCGATCAAACAATCGAACACCAAGCTCGTTCTCAAGCGCCTTAATTTGATGACTTAACGTAGGCTGTGTAATACCAAGTTTATCTGCAGCCCGAGTAAAATGTAGTTCTTCGCAAGTCGTCATGAAATATTCTAGTTGTCTTAATTCCATCCTCATTCACCTCGTGTTTACAGTATTGGTGGATCCGATTTTCCCTATATTTTATTTGGCAATAGTCTTCGAATACATGCAAGTAATGGTTGTTATTATTTGTTACTGACAGAAGGACAATACATGCGAAAATCTCACTATCACGATAAGGTTTTGGTGCTAAATTGCTGTTTGTCCAACTGGTTCTTATTGTGATGTATTGTAATTATATAAATCAACATATCAACGATCAATGTTCCTTTTTCTATCATAATGATGCACAATTTCTATAGTAACCTGATCCGGACCAAACGGTTGCTAATTGGAGAATCCTGACGCTTTAATCACAACCGAAAGGCCGCAGTTTATGATCGGAAGTAAAAAAAGGAAAAAGCCAGCACGATTGCATCCTGCTGGCTTTTAGAAGGTAATTAAACTCTTACGTATAGCGCAAAGGAAAATATCTCATCTGATTCATTATTCTATGAATACGATTGATGACATTTATGTAATTCTCAATGATCCCTAATTTCGCATTCGTTGAGAAAAACAATTATTAACGTCACACTTACCAAAATTATCCTCTAAGCAATTTGCCATTGAACAGAATATTCAGCGTTCGAATAAACAAAACGATCAGAACGATACTAAGCAGTGTCAGAATGACCGCGGCGATGGCGATTAACAGCCAGGAATGCACCAACAGTGCATACTCCAAAGCAGCGTTGCTAAGCGCAGCCATCGGAAAGCTTACACCCCACCAAGAAGCGCCGAACGGTACAGACTTTTTGAAGACTTTAAAGAACAGGACGACGAATAAAAACAAACCAAAGTAAAACAAGATAGATGCGAACTGATCAATTTGTTGCATGAAGTTCGTATAGCTAAGAAAGCCGACCTCAAATGGTGCAATCAAAATGAGCATGGAAGGTGTTAATCCAGCAGGCATTGGAACATGATGTATTAATCTGGATACGATTATGACGAAGTAAACTAGAGCAACAATTCCGCCAATCGCTAAGCACAACAGATTGACTTCATGAGCCCAAGGAAATGGCATCGTTCCGCCGGCTACGCCAACGTCGAGTGTAGCCACTACAGGAATAATCCATGCAGGAACCGCATTTGCTGGTTCTTGATTCCCATTTAACAATCGCGAAACGAAGACAAAACTAAGCACTAAAGTGGTCGCCGTTCCGATGATCCAAAGCGTTTGGCCTAATACTTGACTGTAGGTACCTAGCACGGAAGAAAGCAATAGAATCGAAATCGTGATTGTACCGAAAAAGTTCCCTAAGATAGGATGCGTAAATTCGCCTACCACTTTCTGAGGGTATAGAACCCATTTTGAAATATAACCTATGCTTAATGCTATAAACATAAGAACCGCAATGATTCCAATAATATCACCGATGACGGGGGAAGTGCCAAATAGCTTGCTCGCTTGTTGCCAAGCCAAAGATAAACCTGAAATACCCATAACTGACGCAAATAAATTAACTGGCAAGAATTGCACTGAACCGATGCTTCTTTGTTTCTGTGTGGCAGCTGTTGTCTGCATAAAATCTTCACTACTTTCTGTTTATTTTATTATCTAAATAACTCTCCAATTACCCCCACAAATAACGGCTAGCAATACACTATGGCAAGCTCATATTCAGTAGATACCAAATATCCATGCTTCCACCCTCCTCTAAGGATTTCCCTTATGTTAACCTTGTCCAAAAAAATGATCAATAACGTTGTTTCTATTATTCCTATAGATAGGACTATATTAATTAATAGAGAGTATATCTACATACAAGTAAAGGAGCTGCTGCGGCAGCTCCTTTATCGTTTCTATAAAGTCCTTTATTTAACCACAATTGGCTTTACAGTTTTACTTAGTTTATTAAGCTGCTTTTGCACTTGTTCGAGCATTTTATCATTCCCAGATGTCACAATGATGATACGGGACAATCCAGGTTCTTCTGACTGGCCTACAGTTTTACGAAATCTGGACTACCAGAGAGGTCCATATGACTAAAACGATTATCGTAAATGATTTCTTGCCATTGCTGCATTATACATATAGGTCTGTATAGAAAAACGATCATTTTTTATATTTTTTAGAAAATAATTAACAGTGGAAATCCGCAGCATTCTTAAAATAGAGACTATCTATTTCAATTATTCTTGATATTCATTAATAGAAAGATTACAATTATTATACCGATCTGTATAATTCATTCGAATCACAGTTATAATAAAACAGAAACTTGTAAGAACGGAGTGAAAGTATGAGTACGAATAAGAGCAAAAAGGAGCATATATTGAATGTTGCTTCAGATTTGTTTAATAAGCAGGGAATTCGAGCAACGGGTGTTGACCAAGTAGTAGCTGAGTCACATATAGCCAAAATGACGTTATACAATCATTATGAGTCTAAGGATGAATTAGTCTTGGCTTATTTATTAAGACAAGATGAAAAGTGGAGAACTTGGTTTAGTTTTTCAGTAAACCAATTAAGCATAACCCCAAAGGGGAAATTATTAGCCATATTTGATGTGCTTGGCCAATGGTTTCAGGAGCCTGATTTTAATGGATGTGCATTTATTAAAACAGCTTCAGAGTTTGCGGATCATTCTCATCCCTACAATGAGGCAGCTCAGAAATATAAAACTTATTTAAAGGATTTCATTACAGATCTAGTCCATCAAGCCAATGTGAAGAACGAAGAAGATTTAGCTAATGGCATTTATCTCTTAGTTGAAGGCGCAATTACGATTGCGATGCTTCAAACAGATTTATCGGTGGCATTGCATGCGCGTAAAATTGCGGAAGTGCTTATTGAACGTTTAATATAAATAAACCTAACTTTGGAGTTTATAGTAAGAGCGCCTCTTTGATGTTGTTGGGTCATAAACCCGTCGATACATCCATCATAACAAGGCGCTCCTTATTTTTCAAAAAAACCGAAAATGTTCTTGTTACCCGACATTTCTATCGAGCTGAGAAATCGCAAAGGGCAAGCATTCTCCTATCGAACCTATGTTAGGAATTATCCTTCCATTGACGAAAACACCCGTTTGGCTGCACCTATCGCCCCCGCCAGATTGCCAAGTTCCGCCGATTTTACCTCGATGCCAAGCTGTAACTGCTTCACTTTGGTTGTGAGCAATCCCCACCAGTACTCCCGGGAATCGACAAGCCCGCCGCCGATAATAATCACTTGCGGATTAAGGCTAAGATGAATGTTATAGATGACGATCACCAAATCGTCCAAAAAACGATCGACCATGCCTACGAGTTGCGGTTGCCCTTTTATAAAATCTTGTAGTACCTCCACGCCCGTCTTATAAGGAAATTGGGTGACCTCTCGTGCAGCTGCTACAAAAGCAGTACCGGACACATACTGTTCCATACATCCGTATTGACCGCAATTGCAAAGCCGCCCTCGCGGGACCAGAACAACATGCCCCCATTCGCCGCCGTTCCATAGCGCTCCACGGATAAGTTCACCTCGCACCATAATGGCGCCTCCAACCCCGGTGCCTAGCGTTAACATTGTCAAATCGCGGTATGGTTTACCAGCACCAAGCCACGCTTCACCAATCAATGCCGTATTCGCATCGTTATCTATGACGACAGATCGGCCATATTCAGACTCAAGCAACGGTTTCATATTTAAACCCTGCCAGCCCGGTAAATTATTTGTCGCATATACGATGTCCCCGGTTTCCGTATTGACTCTTCCTGCCGTGCCGATACCGATGCCGAGCACATCATTCTGCGAAGCCAAAAGATCCGCAATGACAGATCTCATGTTGCTTAGAATATGTTCTCTACCTAGTTCAGCGGTAGTCGCAATCTTGGCTTGCTTCAATATTTGACCTTGGTCGTTGATGACGATTCCTTTAATCGAAGTACCTCCGATATCGATACCAATCGCATTCATCTTCCTTACAACCTTTCATTGTCCGATTTTATTTGACTGGATATCGCTTGAACAAATCTCTCGGTAATGTACTGGGGGCGCGTGATCGCACTTCCGATAACTACGAATTGTGCTCCGGCTTCCAAAGCGCGGTTGACTTCCTCAGCTGTAAAATACTTTCCTTCTGCAACAACTGGAACACGAACGACACTTGCAAGTCGAGCGACCAATTCAATATCGGGTTTGCTGGATTGCGAGCTGTATGGCGTATAGCCCGAAAGCGTTGTCGAAATATAATCCACCCCTAATTCAGCTGCGAATAGACCTTCCTCTTCATTCGAAATATCGGCCATAATCGGGATGTTAATCCGCTTGAGCTCCTGAACCGTTTGCGCTAATGTTCTTCCATCAGGCCGTATCCGATTCGTTCCGTCAATAGCAATGATATCAGCCCCAGCTGCATATACAGCCAAAGCGTCCTCAAGAGTCGGGGTAATATACACGTCGCTATCTTCGATTTTCCTTTTATTCAGCCCGATAATCGGCACCTGAATGAATTGTTTCATAACAAATATATCGGCAGCTCCATTCGCGCGAATCCCGATGGCTCCGCCTAATTCAGCCCCTTTAGCCATTTCGGCCATATAATGCGGACCATACAAGGGCTCACCCATGTAGGCCTGACAAGAAACAACGATCCCTCTTTCGGAAATTAATCTTCTCATCCTATTTACCTCCTAACTGACAACCGAATGTTCCTATATTTTCAACCGCTGCATTCTGAATTCTTGAGGCGTCGTTTCATTCTGCTTCTTGAAGAAGCGGATGAAAGCCAGTGCAGAATTGTAGCCGAGTTCGGCGGCGATTTCGTTCACTTTCATGGTGCTGCCAATGAGCAGCTCCTTCGCTTTCAAATTCCGGTAATCGATGATGTAGTCAGATAACCCGATACCGGTCATTTGCTTATACAGTCTGGAAAAATACGATGGATTCAGTCCGACGTGGTCCGCGATCGCATTAAGAGAAATATCCGTGGAAATATGGGCATCGATGTACCGATGAGCTTTTTGCACAACTTCCGCGGGAAGCATCGCTCCTTGGACAGCGTTCCAGTCGAACAGGCAATCAGCCGTTTGCATAAAATATTGCCTTAAGAATAGCCATGAGTTTTTATCGCCGTACTGGAACAGCGGAGCCAAATCATGAACCGCGTTTAAATATGCGCGCAACTCTGTGCTTTTATTGATGTATGCCAGAAATACGGCGGCCATGGAGTGATAAAGCTCCTTTTTCCGCTCGTATGGGCAGTTTTCCTCGCCCCAAATCTCCGTCAATTCCAGATAAAGTTTGTAAAATTCTTCACGGTGACAGTTCTCCAGGGATTTGGTGAGAAGCTGCACGCGGGTATAATGGAAAAAATCGTTCTGCTTATCTGCTGCCGTGCCTTCCTCCGCCCGTCTGATGTCGGAATCGCTCAAAATAACCTCGCTGGACAATCCCATTCCGTATACGAAACCATATTTCAAACTATGAAACCTTTCGAAAACACCGCTCCATGCCGTATGCTCACTGCTTAGAATAAAAGAGACTGGCAGCTGCAGCAGCTTCTTGCACGTACGCTGAATCTTCTCGAGCATGCCGCTTACATACGTGGATGTTTGTTTCCACAGCAAGTCGTATGAAACCTGTTGCTTTGGCGTATCGTTCACGCCTAATGGTTGGATGAACCATACGATTTTGGACTGATCGTACACATAAGAATAACTACGCACGTATGGCGACAAAAACTCCTCGGTAATATTTTGCACGGCGTAAATAAGCAGCGCTTTATCCGGAGCCGTTATCATGTCCTTCCAATCATCGACCCTTCCAAGTAGCAAAATAATCGGCATGTCCGCCCGCAGCGGCATATCGATTTCTTTGAAGTGATTTTCTAATTGGCTTCTAGTTACAGATTTGCCTTGAAGAAGTCCAGAAATGTAATCTTTCTGCAGCGATGGCAGCGCCAACCGCATCCGGTTATTCGCTCTTTCAAACATTTGCAGCTGATCGTATTCCTCTTCGAACTTTTCGATCGCCCGTTCAACCGAACGGATGATTTTCTCATCGCTTTCGATCTTCAATATATATTCGAAGCTGCCGTATTTGACGGCGTTCTGCACATAATGGAAATCGTTATAGCCGGTTAAAAAAATGACTTTACAAGCCGGCCATTGTGCTTTAATTTCCTGCAGCAGCTCGATCCCTTCAAGACCGGGCATTTTAATATCGGAAATGACGATATCGACCCGGTTGTTCTGAAGTACCTCCAACGCCTCCTCGCCGGAATAAGCCTTCAGGATGTCGAGATCCAAATCCGATTGTTCAAAAAGCTCAATCAGACCATCAACGATGATCGGAAGATCATCGACGATAAGCAATCGGTACATACATTCCCCTCCTCAAGCATTTCTGGAAGATCAGCGGCTTAACTGCTGCCGAAATGAATCCTCACTTTCAAGCCGCCAAGCGCGGAACGCGCCATCGTGATGCCATATTCGGCACCGTAGCGAAGCTGGATTCTGCGATGAACGTTGACAAGGCCTGTCGTCTCTTCGAGACGGCCTTCAGAGCGCTGCAAACGGGAGTTCAGCCGGTCGATCTCTTCATCCGTTACGGCGCTCCCGTTATCCTCGACATAGAAAGAGTACCCGTCTTCGTTCTTCTCGCTGTGTACCCAAAGTTCGCCTTCGGTACGCATGTTGCCCAGCGCATACTTGTAAGCGTTCTCGATAATCGGCTGCAGCACTAGGCGCGGAACGGAGAGCTTTGGTACATCGCTGTCAAACCTCACTTGAATGCGATCCCCGTAGCAGACCGTCTGCATGTCTACATACGTGCGGGAATGCTTCACTTCCAGTGCTAGAGGGATTTCGTCCTCGCCGTCTCTCGTAATGAAATGAAAATATTCGCCGATGTACAAGCAAAACTGGTACGCTTTCTCCTTCTGGCGCTCGGATTTGATCAACCGGCATAGAACAAAGAAGCAGTTGTATAAGAAATGCGGATTGATTTGCGATTGCAGCCGCTTCAGCTCCGACCGCTGGTTGCGGATTTGCTGCTCGTAGTTTTCTTCAATTAATGTTCGCAGCGACCGGATCGTGTCATTAAATGCCTGGTATAAATACCCGAATTCGTCATGTCCACGGTCGATGGTTATCGGCATCAACCGGTTTTGCTGGACGTGGCGGAACGAATGAACAAGCCGCATGAGCGGTTTATAAATGAGCCTGAACAGAAAGTATGAGAAAAATAAGCCGACTACGAGTGCGAGCGCGCAAGACCACCAAAACCATACGCGATAGGTTTGAATCGGACCAAGAACGTTCGCTTCGGGAATCAAACTTATCGAATAAGAGTTCCAGAGCGGAGAGTACTTAAAAACCGACAAATAGCTCTTTCCCCCGTATCGGACTGTTTCGTAGCCTTCCTTCTTACCTTCTGCCTGTTTATCCTTGATAAAAGCCTCGACTGTCTCCAACAGGGCCGGATCGTCGACGCTCTGGATATGCCAGCCACGGTCCACGTTAAGCAGGATGCTTCGGCCATCGAGCGAACTGCCGATTTGAGCCAGCGATTCCTTGATTTTACGGGCGGACAACTCAACCCCAACTACGAAAAGCGGCTCACGCCGCGTATTTGCCGGGTACTGCATGGAGATGAACAGCCGATCGTTCCAATAAATGAACGGTTCCTCGTAGGGCCTGTTTTTCGGCTGCATCGCCGCATATTCCTGCTTGTCGATCGACGTGTCGAATTTGATGCTCAACAGCGTTCGATCGATGGAAGGAACGTACGCTTTCGCTTCCTGAATAAACGGGCTGGAGTCCTTCATCAACACAAGCCGCTTCTGAATGTCCAATATTTTCTCCGCCCGTTCGTAGTGAGACAATTCATTGCCGGTAGCAGCTAACTCGATCAAGTCGTCGTCCGTCACATATTTGGGCAAATATCGCACGATCCGGTCTGCCTCCTTTTCGAGCGAGTCCAGGTAATATCCCGTCGTATTTAGTGTCGACTGAGATATTTCCTTGCGGATGCTTTCCACGCCTTTCTCGTTGATCAGCCATGTAATCGCCATAAGAGGAAGCAGTACGACCATGAATGCGGCCATGATTTTTTTGAAAATGGAAGAGTCCCTCAGTCGGAAAAAGCGTTTCATCATTCGTTCACCTGCTAAGTTTTGGTAGAGAATCCTGAATGTTTATTCTTTGACACTCCCCATCACAATTCCTTTAATGAAGAAACGCTGCAGGAACGGGTAGACGATCAATATGGGAAAAGCCGCAACGAATATTTGAGCCGCCTTGCTAGTCCGGTCGGACAACTTGCTTATCAACTCTGCGTCCTGTGTCTTGAGGAAGCGGAAATCGAGTTTAATAATAATGGTTTGTAGGAACGTTTGCAGCGGATATTTGTCGGGATGGTTCATCAGAATCATGCCGTCGAACCAACTGTTCCAGTGCCATACCATCGTAAACAGTCCGGTCGTCGCGAGCGCAGGAAGAGCTAAGGGAACATAGATTTTCCATAGTGTCGCAAAATGTCCAGCCCCGTCAATCCGTGCTGATTCTTCCAGTTCTTTGGGCAGGTTCCTGTAAAAGTTAAGCAGCAAAATAATGTTGAACACCTGAAGCGCGCCCGGTAGCACGAGCGCCCATATTGTATCGATCAAGCCAAGCGATTTCACCGTCAAATACCATGGGATGAGACCGCCGCTGAATAAAATCGTGAACACGAACACCCATACGTAAAATGTTCTTAGCCGAAACTGCCTCTCATCTTTCGATAACGGATAGGCAGTCAGAATCGTCAGAAACATACTGATGGACGTACCAAGAATGAGACGTTCGAATGAAACCCGAAAAGCGCGCAAATATTCAGGCTTGCCGAACACGTTGTCATAAGCTGCCGTCGTAAAGTCGACAGGCCACAGCGTGACCTTGCCGGCGGCTGCCGCCGTCCCGGTGCTGAACGATAAGGCCAATATATGGATAATGGGCATCAGACAGGCAAACGAGATCGCCGCCAAAAATATGAGATTACCGCTCAAGAAAAGCCGCCGGCCGAGTGGCATTTTGTAACGCATGATGTGTCCCTCTCTTCCCCATAACTCTAGTTAAAAAATGCGATAATTCGCAAAACGATAAGCGAGAACATACGAAACCGAGATAAAGATAAACGAAACGATCGATTTCAACAGTCCGACCGCCGTAGCGAACCCGAACTGAGACTGCTCGACACCCATCCGATACACGAACGTATCGATAATGTCGGCGCTTTCGTATACTTGCGGACTGTACAAGTTGAATATTTGATCGAAGCCGGCATTGAGGACGTTGCCAATGTTTAGTGTAAACATCAGCACAATAATCGGCATCATGCCCGGAATCGTAATGTTCAGCGTCTGCTTCCAGCGTCCTGCGCCATCGATCTCCGCAGCTTCATACAGCGACGGATTAATGGAGGTTAATGCCGCCAAGTAAACGATCGTACCGTACCCGAACTCCTTCCAAACGTCCGAAACGACCATTACATAAGGGAACCAACGATTATTACCCAGAAAGTAGATCGGGTCGATCCCAAGAAAGCCAAGCGTTTGATTGAGAACCCCGGTTGTCGGGGAAAGCACATCAATTAATATGCCGCTCAGCAGTACCCAAGACATGAAGTGCGGCAAGTAAACGAGCGTTTGGAACGTTCGTTTGATCCATTGCCTGCTCATCTCGTTGAGCAGGATAGCAATCGTAATGGGTACGAATAAGCCTGCCGCGATTTTCATGACAGAAATATAGATGGTATTGAAAAAAATTCGGCCGATATCAGGATAAACGAACATATAATTGAAGTTTTTCAACCCGACGAACGGAGAACCGAACAGACCTTTGGTCGGTATATATTTTTGGAACGCCATGATAATGCCCGCCATTGGGATGTAACTGAAAACGATGACAAAAATCAGTCCTGGGATCAGCATCAAATGAAGCGGCCATTCACGTTTCCACATGCGCGAGATCGATTTCATCCTGTACCACCACCTGCTTATATTACCCCGCCGAGTTTGAATAGAAAGAGGGATCGTACCTGATCCCTCTCCCTGAGAAGAACTATTTGTTCTTCGCGTACCAGTCATTCACTTCTTTGGTGATTTGGTCTCCGCCAAGCTTCTTCCAATCGGCGACAAATTTATCGAACTCATCAACCGATACCTGGTTCATAATAATTTTGAAAAATACTTCGTCGCGCTTCTTCTCGAGGATCGCATTCTTCTCCACCATCGTTGGCGTCGGTGCCCCGAAAAACTTCGTTTGTTCGAACTGATTGTTCTTTTTCATATCCGGAATAAGGGAGTAGGAACCCTTCGGACCTGAAATCCAATATTCCCACCACATGCTCGTATCGCCGTTTACATATTTCATAGCCCGTTCGTATCGAGATTTCTGATCTTTCGTCTTCGCCATACTCGCGTCTTTGGCTGCGATCGCCTTCGGCAGCACTTCGCCGTTATTGTTCGATAAGCTGCCAACCCTGAGCGGATTAAGCAACCAGTAGTTGTTCTTCTTTTCAACGCGGTCTTTGCCAAACTCATATACTTTGTTATCTTCCGTTTGATTGTTGTCGGCGATGATCCATTGATTAAGCAGCCTCATGACGGCTTCCGGATTTTTCGCTTTCTTTGACACGACGTAATATCTGTCGCCGCCTATCCCGATTTGTGCTTTGGCCGGCTTGTTATCCACGGATGGAATCGGATATACGCCCCACTCCTGCACTTGTTTGCCGTCTTTGATCGCACCGGTCGCAAGGTGCGCCGGCACCCATTCGGCGCCATATACAAGTCCAATGTTGTTACCGAAAATGAGTTCCGATTCCTTTTGCGTGTCTTTCACGGCAAATTCCGGATCGATCAGACCTTTTTTGAACATGTCTTGCAGCGCCTTGAGCGCTTCTTTCATTTGCGGCTGTACGTAACCCTTAACAAGTTTGCCGGTACCGTCATCAATCCAATGATTGGAATCCGCATTCGAGTCCATATAGGCATGGTAGCCATTCATGAAACCAATGAAGCCGGTTGCCCCGTCTTCTTTCATATCCTTGTTGAATGCAATCCCGTAAGCTCTTCCAGTTCCTCCAGGATCCTTCGTCTTAAACGCCTCCGCGATGGTCATCAGATCCTGCATCGTTTTCGGCTCCGGCAAATTCAGCTTCTTGAGCCAGTCGGTACGCACGTATAGAAACTGGGCGTAGTACGGATTGGACGTGCTCGGAATGGCAATCAGCTTTCCGCCAAAAGTGGCCGATTTCATTTGGGTACCGCCGTCCGCTTGCATGAATTTTTTGGTTTCCGGAGTAGCGAACTTATCGTAAACGCTAGTAATATCCATAATCATATCCGCTTCAATTAGCTGCTGGAGCTGAGTAGCATCAACGAGCATAAAATCAGGAATATCGTTCGAGGCAATTGCGATCTTGAGCTTTTCCTTGAACTGGTTGTTATCTGCGGCAACCCATTGGTTCGTAATCTTGACGCCAACGTCTTTCTCGTAGGCTTCATACACGGAATTTTTGTCGAAGCTTTCACCTGCGTCGAATTTCAAATACGGATCGCCTTCTCTGATCGTGGATACTTCAAGCACTTTTTTCGATTCCGGCGTTTGTGCCGCTGTTGCAGATGCTGTCGCGGACGCGGACGGTTGCGGGCTATTCTCCGTTTTGCTGCTGCACGCGGTAGCGGCGATAAGACTGGTAATCAAAGCGGTTGCGAGAACGTCCTTCCCTCTCAGTTTCATATTCATATGACCCCTCCAATTTGACTAACATGTTACTCAGGATGTTGTACGCGTTTCAACGTCCTTTGATAGCTTAAGTATAAGAAAAGAAACACTCCCCTTCCATATACCAGTGTTTACTTTGATATACACCTCTTGACGGCGAATAAAAATCCCAATCTCTCTAAGCACGAAAATAGAAATTGGGATTTATTGCGTATTCCGGAAAAATAACAGACGTCGTGGACCTGTCTAGCAACCTGCCGATGGTGAACGGGTTGCGTTTTCTTTACTAGGAAGCATGTTTCACAAATCGAAGGAGCCTGCCTATATAAAACAGCGGCAGGCTCATAATGATCAGCTCCTTCATTCGCAATTGTAATTAAGTGAGTTCAATATGTTCCAATCCCAAAAAAACGACCCTTGTGACACAACCAAACGTTCAAACCAGCGCTCAAAGTTCAAAACAATGTCTTCCGCATCAGGCACATAAGCTAATCCAACAAAAATATAATCTTCTCTTCCTGCTTTCACTCGTGAGGAATCGATATAGATCAGAGTGGAATCATACTTTGCAATAACATATAAATTGTCAGGGGCTTCTTTCTGTTCAATATAATCCAAGATATCCTCTAAATCGAATATAGCCCAAGCACCATTAGCGTACTCAGAAATATCATTGAAGAGGATAGCACCATCATTCAGCATTAGAAAATCTTTGTAACTTTCAGGTATATGGAAGCCTGTTTCCTCAAAGAATGTTAGAATATTTTCTTCTGTCTGATTCATCTAAACACCTACTTGATCAAGATTTTAATAATTACTAGCCGCAGGTCATCAAGGTTTCCTTTCCCGACCAATAATGACCCACTCAATTTGATCAATTGCAATTGAACCATAGGTTTGACTATCCACGCTCCTAGCCCATGTATCTCCCAGCAGGAATACATGACCCGCCGGTATTTTTATTTCTGGCATGTCCATGTGGAAATATTTCGTCATACTCTTTTGACAGTCGGAGTCGCAGACACCAGAGCCAGGTTTATTCAAATTATTGAAGTAGGATTCTTCGCCCTGACCCCACATGAGCGCTTTCCCATAAAAGGTGTCTAATTTTTTCTCGTCGATATAAACCTGCCCATCTCGGATCATAATTGACTCTTCCGGAAGAGCGACAATGCGAGCAATATCGTAGATCTGTGGTTTCCAACCCGGATTTGCATTTGGGAAGACGTGTTCCATGTTAAGAGATGGCGTCTTATAATACACGACATCTCCTCGTTTCGGAGGTTCATTCAATTCACTTAATACTAATTTGCCACCTAATTTCGTATTATAAGTTTCGTCCATACCATCCAGTTGGTAGGTTATCGTTTCCATTCCTTGCTTAACCTCGACCTCGGGCAAAATAAGAGTGGTTTTTGAATCCACAATGCGTTCTTCATTACATGCCGTAAATGAAATCAGTAGCAAGCAACAAGCCGTAGCCACATTAAACACTCTAATAACCATTAGCTCACTAGCCCTCCTCAGAAGATAAGCTCTTTTAATCAACCACCCATATAATACCATTTTTTTGATTCGTTTTCTCTTTTATTGCGACCAACCTGCTACCCATTACTTGAACGAAATCCAAATAGTGGCTGATTCAAAGCAGCCCCTCCTCCACTAAAGTTTCTTGCCCCTTTCCCCTCTGACCAACTATTCAGTTGTCTGTAATCTGATCTATAATACCGACCAAACGTTTTTGCGATAACTGTTTAATGTCTGAATCACTAATCTTATTTGCTATTAGGCTAGCAAGCTAGGTAATTTTCGATGAAACTAGTCACCGTCGTAATTAGACTCTCTCTTATAACGATTGGGAAGCCATATGGGTGGATTATTTAAATCAGACTTGTTGTTTGTTGATCGACTGAATTCATCATTGTCTTAGGCACCTGTACAGTCAAATAGTTATTAACCCACATAGCATGAAATACAATTAAATTTAAACTTTTTAAAAAGGAAGTGGAATTCAATGTTTTCTATCTCACAACCGCAGGGGTACATGAGACAACCGCAATCTCCTCCACCTGCATTCATCCCTCCAAAACCTGAGATATCCTATGTGGTTGACTGTTTATATGAATACACATATGTCTGGCTTCTGAATGGAGACAATTTCTGGTTTTATCCTACTCGTGTAGAGTATGGTGAAGTTTCAGGTTATAGGTGGAATGGAGCGTTTTGGATGTTTTATGGCATTGATCCAAGAATTATTGATGTTGTTGCGTGCCCCCCAATTCCTACCCTCTACTGAAGTTGATTATTAGGTTGTTACTGTTCATTATATTTACTTTTGCACGACCTCCTGCCTGAGTAGGAAAAGGCAGCCGTCCAAACTGCATCGGCTGCCTTCCTTGTTTATTGAGCTCTTGTTTTCCGTTAGTTTAATGTTATTTATCTGGAACTTGCATACTATGTTCTTCTAATAAGCCATTTGCGTCTTTGTATTTGATAGTCCAAACATCTGAATTTTCATCATAACTCACTTCTTTAATCGCAAGCACGTTTACACTTGAAATATCCTTATTTAATAAGGCTTTTCGAATTACTGCATCTTGAGTAATGTCTGCTTTTTCAGGTTTTTGTATTTTG
>NZ_WHOC01000057.1:0-16952 GCF_013141785.1 Paenibacillus germinis | reverse complement strand
TAATTCAATAATCTGGTAAATTTAAATAACGCACTAGTGGCGACATACGGTTCTTTTTATAGTAGAAAGGTAATTTTCTTATATAAAGAATTAAAGTATTTGGCATTCACTCGAATGGGTGAACGCTTCTTTTTTAGTAGGGCGAGATTGCTTTAGCCTTTATGTGAAATACTCCGATATAACTCATAATAAAAATAATGTCGAATTTTGGAAGGTTTTTCGTTTATCTGGTTGAATATGTTATGAATGGCTTACCAAAACATACCACCCCCAAAAGGAGTAGAAGATGAAGAAAACAATATCACTCTTGCTTGTAACTATTCTTATTTTCACACTGGCGTCCGTTGCGGAAGCTCGAACGTTAGCGGTCGATTTCGTACCAAACTACGAAAAACAGAATTACTACCAGTATGATATTCCACCAAATGTGCCGCTGTCGTATACTGTGAAAATTGTAGATGAGAGCCTTACCCAGAAAAGCTTTAATTCCATCTACCCGGCAACAGTTGATTCATCCAATACTGCTGTCGCTACAATAAGCCCGGATGGAACACTTGTAGGCCATTCATACGGTTCTACGGTAGTTTCCGTCACTTATGAAGGCAAAACTCACACTAGAACAGTCAACGTGATCAGGCCTAGTTCAATAAATTTTGAGAAGGATGAGATCGAGCTTCTAGCTGGCCAGTATACCCCTGCTTCAATTACCGCTTATTATATGTATAATCTAATAGATCTAAGTACAACAGCAAATTTCGTCAGCAGCAAACCAGATGTGGCAACCGTTTCAGAGGGCAAAATCAAAGCGCTGAGTCCTGGTACTACAACGATCACAGCCAATTTTGAGGGGCGCTCTGACACCATTATTGTAAATGTGAAACCCGGTCTTGGCGGCGCTGCGCCAGGCGCTACAGCAGGCCAATTCGGATTCCATAGTCCAGAGAAGATCACTGCGATTCAGTATTTGAACGACATTCGAGCGAAAATGGGGCTTAAAGCGCTTGTAGAAAATGAGTATTTGAATAACTCCGCACAACATCATAGTGATTATTTAGCTAAGCAGAAAATAGAACAGATTCGTGCAAAAGGAGGGAGCTTGCATGATGAGGACTTAAACAATGGTGGTATAAATAATCGGATCAATGTCTTTGGATATAGAAACGGTTACGGCGAGGTTATATCTCCTACAGACAACGCAAACAATCGCGGGGTCCAATCCCTTATTGATGCTCCGCTGCATCGAACAATCATGCTATCTCCTCACTCACAGGATGTCGGGGTGGGTATTAATACAAGCGGAACCCTTAATAATACGGTATTAAATTTAGGTTTCGAAAACCTCTATGGTACGGATGAGGGTTACAGAAATACGTATACTGCCTATTATCCATATAACAATCAAAAAGACGTGCCAATCTTTTGGTATGCAAACGAGGCGCCTAACCCATTAAGGGCATACCACAAAGAGGGAGCGAAGGTGGGTTATCCAATCTCTATTTCCACCAGCAACATGAGAGAGCTTGTGTTCACTTCTGCTTCGATAAAAGATGAACAAAACAATGAAGTGCCTTATTATCGTACAGATGAATCTATCATGCCTGGCATTGGATCTGCTGATGTCATTCTTACTCCACAAAGTCCATTGAAATCGGGAACTAAATATACAGTTCATTTCGAAGGGGTAGCTGGAGGGACGAAGGTAACAAATGATTGGTCTTTTGAAACGCAGGCCATAAACTTGACTAACACGGAGTTCTTATCCAAGAATATGGAGATTGCTGTTGGAAAACAAGAAAAGTTCATACTCACTGCTTTCTATACAGACGGCACGAATGAAGATATTACGACCAAGGCTCAATATAGCATCGATCCAGCAAGTATGATCGAGTTAAGCAACGGTTATATTACAGGCAAAACAGCAGCGGATAATATTGTAGTGAAGGCGACTTATCAAAATAAAACTGCTACTATGAACGTTAAAGTGTTGGGCCAGAAAAAGCAGGTGATTAATAAAGTTACTATATTTAGTGACATTAAAGATCATTGGGCTAATTCAGCAATTGAATGGGGAACAAAGGAAGGCATCATTGATGGATATGAGGATGGAACTTTTAAACCGAATAAATTCGTCTCAGAGGCTGAGTTTATTACGATGCTGCTGCGAGCATATAAAGTTACACTCCAGGATGTTCCTGCTCCCGCACACTGGGCTGATAAATATTATGAATTTGCAAAGGAGTATAACTTTGCGACTTCCAATAAAGAAAGCACCCGTGATTCTTTCATTAATCGTAAAAGCGTTGCAGAGATTATTTCCGGTATTGACGGCGTAAATAAGTCTGGCGATGAGGCGATTCAACACCTGCTGGATAAACATTATTCCAATGGCAAAAATAGCGCTACGATTAGTGGCTACGAGGGTAGCGAGAATCTTACTCGTGCTGAAGCCCTGCAATTTATTAAGAACATCCTGGAGAATGGTCTATCACAAATTAAAAAACGCCCGCTTTAGTGCAAGAAATTATTATATAATGCAAGAAAAGGCTGCCTCTAATTTGTTTTATTAATTGACAGGGGATGTGCTTAGAACGTTTACGAGTCACGATGTTTGATATGATGTGACATAATAAAATAGCCCGTCTGAACTTATATAACGTTCAGGCGGGCTTTTATTTTGATAATCAGCCTCTCACCCATTAAGATATCGGGCAGGATACTTCCAATAAGTGTTAATATATAACTGCAATGATTAGAAGGCTGAAACAGGGAATTATATGAAATTTTACATAGCGTCTAGTCTCAAAAATATAGAAAATGTACTGAGATAAACCCTTAAAACCGAGGGATGGGCAGTTTAATGCAGTAACGATTAATTATCTTTACAAAAACTTTCCCTATTCCATAATTGACTTTGTATATAGTATAAAGAAGAAGTATTAGGGGATTAATGTTGCATCAAGTTAGAAATAACAATGAGCCTAGCCTCATCGGATTCTAATCACATGCGCCGATGCCCATAGGGCACGGTTTACCTAAGAAGGTTACTTGATGCCTGCTCAATGTAAAGGCACCACTCGTTGAATACGTTGCTTACAGAGTTGTGATATTACAGGATCTGTACATAGCTAAATTCTACTATAAAAGGAGATTCAACAAGCAAATGATTAAACCTATTCAAATCGAACTTGACTATAACGCAAAAATGGTGCTGGACGTGCAAATTCCGTCCTACTTAGCTGAAGCAGAGCTCATTCGGTCGCATGACCTGCCGCCACTTAAAGACACGATTGATTCCTTGCAGCAATGCGATGAAACGTTCTATGGTTACTTTGACGACAACACGATGCAGCTACTTGGCGCGATTTCCTATAAAATCGAAGACGCAGTCCTGGATATTCACCGCCTAATCGTCCATCCCGACAGTTTCAGACGCGGAATCGCAAACGCTTTGCTCACACACATTCAAACGCTTGCAACCGATTGCACTAAAATCATCGTTTCAACCGGAGCAGCAAATGTTCCTGCGAAACAGCTGTACTCGAAACATAACTTTCAAGCAATCGGCGATATCGAGGTAGCTCCCAATCTATCCATCACTTCATTCGAAAAAATGATCGTGCATTAATGCATATTAGAGTCACTGCTCGAAACGGAAAATTTACAGTGTCCAGTTAGGTTTGTAGAAAGCGAAGAACTATAGCTCAATTAACGTCAAGACAAAGGCTGCCCTGCAAATCGGCAGCCTTTTCTCAACTAATGGACAGAATAGTTCGAAAGCTCCTTTAAACTCGTAAAAAATGTTAAGATTAACGATATTATACAGGAGATGGTAACTATTTACTGTGTTAAGCTATAGCTATAGAACGAAGGGATTCTAATATAGTTGTATATTATTCAACAATGAGGTTAGAAAATATGAGAAAAAAATTACTGTACTCATCTATGATTTTACTAATAGTAACATCAATTGTTTTTATTTTTTGGACTAAAAGTAAGGATAGTAAATTTGTCGTTCCAGTGATAAATAGTTTCTATAGTATTTTTATAGATAAAGACTATTCAAAAATGTACAAATACGCAGATTTCAATAAATACTCACAAAATCCTAACCTATCAAATGAAGGAAAAGCGAACGTGGCACATGGGTTGTTAGATAACGATAGACATTGGTATGGAGAAATAAAGAGACACTCTATAAAAAGCATAAATTGGAGAGGGATAAACAAAAGAAGTGCGACAGTTGCTGTTATAGCACTGGATGGATACGGAAATGAACAAACCTATTATGATGAAGTTATTATTAAAAAGAAGGATGAGGGTTGGTTTATTACAGAGTATAAATCTGGATCACCATGGAGATCCATGAAGATGCCGTAAACCATTCAACAAACGGAAACTATAGCTTAACAATCATCAGAACGAGGCTGCCGGCATAAATCGGCAGCCTCGTTGAGCTAACGGGCAGTTTATTGCCTTGCCTTTTTAATTATCCCCAAACAGTCACAATACAAGAGCGAGTTCTTGTTCATCCGCTGAGCGAGTTATTTGAACATGATTAAAAGGAAAGATGATACCATATGTCGAAAGGTTAATACTCACCAAAATGGTTATTTTAGGGAATGGGTGACAAAGTGAAATTAAAGGTCTTATTTACAAACGAACTACCGTTCATGATTCAACTGCCAAATGATGAATATCCGGTCAAGGTAAAAATAAGCCCAACGGAAGAGAAAGACTTTGTTCTTAAATTGCGCGATGATATATTTAGAGTGCATTTTAATCCTTTTGCGAATGCCAGAACAGCCACGTATCTAGAAGGTGAGAAAGCTGAATTAGAAAATTATATTGTAAGAAATCAAATCGCAAATTATGCTTTCTCACCTTGTAAGAGTTACATAAGTTGTTCGTTTGAGGTTGGACTTGAATTTCAAGACTCAATGTATCCGCTTGTAACCGATGAAAACTTAATTGAAAAAATTAAATCGAAAATGATTAGAGCAGGAATTGAGTATGCAGATACTGATGATTTGACGAGACTAGCGACTGAAGAATTTGGAAACTATAGCTCGGATCAACTTTTGGAAGCAAAAAAGGAATACATAATTGACAAAACCCTAACTGGATTAGGTGGGCTAGTATACCCGTACCATGAGGCTTTAAATAAGTTCATTAAGCAATATTCGTACTTACGAGGTGATTTCTTTGTTGAGTCAATAACTATGCATACACTTGCTGGAACGTATGTTCAAAAATTTATTGATGGACAACATTATGAAACAATGAAGCATGGTTCAAAAATTCCAAGTATTATGCCGTATCAAAAGTGGATGCCTGACATTGAAGATGCTGAAATGACAACCCTCAAGGATAGGCTTATTCATGGCTATGACATACCACCGACAAAAGACTTAATTATTATGGCTCGAAATCTTGCTGAAAGAGGTGAGTATCGTTCTGCCATAATAAATAGCTCCGCGGCACTTGAAGTTGCAGTTGAAAACAAGATCATTGAGAAGATGACCGCTAATGGTAAAACACAAGCAGAAATTGATACTTACCTAGAAGATACAAAAGTTAGATTTCATAAAAGATGTAATAAACAATTAAGACAGCGAACAGGACAGTCATTTCCAGTGCATAACCCAACACTTTGGACGAAGATTGATGGTCATAGAAATAGGTATCGACATAAGATTGCTCACTCTTCATTGATGCCCAATTCAAAGGATACGGAGGAAGCAATTAACGATTTTGAAAATGCAGTGAATTGGGTTGAAGCATTGTAAACCATTAATGGAGGTACGTGTTTTTAATGGAAATGTATCCACTTTATGATGAAACTAACGGAAACGATAGCTTAATAAAAAGACAGTCATCGACTTTTAAACAAAAGTTATTGACTGTCTTTTTTTGAGCATACTTTGGTACATCACTTAAGATAGATATGAGCAGACTCTTCAGTATTTTAAAAACTTGATATAAATGATACTTCCCGTTTTCGGAGAGAAACATGATGTTAGAGAATAACAGGACTCTAACGGGACACGATAGTTCAATATAACGCAACAGGTAGCCGACTAATTGATGGCAGCCTGTTTTACTAAAGAATTCCCTTATTTTTTAACCACAGGCACCCAAAATTCCCCGTAGAAAGTGCCGTTGCCGTTATCTTTGCGATAAGTCGCATTTGGACCACCGATGTAAGCATAATCAGTGATTTGGGCCAAGACTTCGCCAAAAGCACGGTAAGTCAGCTGATCAAACAAAGTTTCCTTGTCGCCATTTCCTGCGACCACGATGTACTCGCTCTCTGGAAACTCGATGATGCGCGTTGCGTCAGCCACTGATTTGCCAGCTTCTACTGCGAAATAATTCCACGGTTTTCCCTGATAAACCTCGTTGACTGACCATTCGCGATCATCTTTTGCAGCGTCTTTGAGCTTGTTAAAACGCCCGTCAGCCTTGAGTCTGTTCCAAAACTCGGTTTTTTCTTTTTGTAAAGCTGGCATGTCTTGAAAATTCGACTGGATTGAAAAACCATAAGCGATCAATGTGAATGATTTTTTGTGTTCAAGTGTGTACACTGCCATGTGAGTGCTCCTTTTATCCGGTATAACTTCTGGGAGGTTTTTACAAGGATTAATTTTCGACTTTATTTACACGAAGCCACATTTCGCCGTAGAATTCACCTGTTTCATTTGTTTTAACGAACGTTGAGTTACCAGGACCAACGTATTTGTATTCTGTGATTTCTTGGATCAGGCCTCCGAAAACTTTGCCTGTGATTTCGTCAGCAAGGCGGTCTTTGTCAGCACCTGTCCCAGGCACGACGATGTAATCGCCAGCGAGGAAATCGAGGACGACCGCGCCTTCCACGTTGAACTCACCCATTACGCCGAAGCCGCGCCAAGGCTTGCGGTCGAGGTTGTAGTTGATTTGATATTCTTGCCCGTCCGCGAGTGCGAGAAGTTCAGCAAGCTTGCCGTTTTCAGTGATTTCAGCTTTTTTCGCTGCAGTTTTTGCTGCATTACCTGCCCAGTCGTTGTAGTCATCAAATGAAACACCGAAAGCAGTCATTTTGTAGTTTTCTGAGATTGTTTTGATGTAGTAGTTAGACATTTTGTTCTCTCCTTTGTGGGATTTATTCTTTACAAGACTGATTCTATTTGCTAAATGTATCAAAAATTGATACTCTTTATTGAAAACAGAAATGATACAATAAAATCATGAAGAAAACAGAACGAGTGAACCTGATCATGCGTTACATCAATAACCGCGCGCATTTTACGATAGCCGAGATTCAGCGAGAGTTCAAGATTTCCCGCGCGACGGCGATCCGCGACATAAACGAGATTCAGGCGATGGGTTTTCCGCTGACGTCCGAGCTTGGGCGCGGTGGCGGATACAATGTCCTGCAAAATCAATATCTGCCTGCCGCTCGCTTCACGACAGAAGAGCTGAAGGCGATTTTTATCAGCTTTATCGCCTCGAAAAATTCGCAGCTTCCTTATCTGCAAAATCGCCGCTCAATCACTGAAAAACTTATCGGCATCGCGTCGCAAACCCAGCAAGACGAGTTGATCGAGCTGAATAATATCTTGCTTTTCGAAAATACAAATCCCGCCAATCCGAATCTTTTGGAGCTCGATGATGCGGCGCCTGCGGAGCTAAACCAGCTGATTTCGCTTGCTGTGCGGGATAAGCATTTACGCGTGACTTATGAGCTGAGTCTTGGCTGGCCGCAGTTACTGGACGTTTTTTTGCTGCATATATTTAACTCGAACGCTAAGTGGCTGGTCGAGGTTTATAATTTTGATACGGATGAGTTTCTTTATTTGCCTGTTGAGATGCTGCGGGATTCGGCAATTTCTGAGCGGGAGATGAAGTGGACTGAACAAGAGATTTTAAACAAGAAACTGGTACGTGCACGTGAATCCAATCTTGTTGTGAAACTTGATACGATTGGGATTCAGCGCTTTAAGCGTATGCACCCGCCTGGGATAATTCTGTCCTTAACTGGGATGTTTCAGTCGAGCGGGATTTTCAATGTTCAATTGGATGTGACCGATGTTGAGGCGCTGGCGTATTATGCGGATTGGCTTTTGTTTTTGGGGAAAGGGGTCAAGTTTGAACGGATTCCTGATGAACTGTGTGTGATTTTGGAAGAGCGTTTAGCCACTTTAAGATTCTCTTGAGTCTTATCTGAGATTTTTCTTTTTTGCGATAAACCAGTAGAGGATTAACGAATTAGCAAAGAAGAGATATTTACCACGATTGGAAGTAAGAGGCTGTCGGGTGAGAAAAAGTCGCATGTGATGCGGCTTTTTCTTTTTATGTCTTCAAGTTCTTGTCAAAATCAGATGACAAGAGTTGGAGGACATTCCCGACGGATCGCGCTAAGATATGGATATTTATGTATTCTTAATCACTTCAGTTTCTGGTTGTTTTAACTGGGGGGAGCTAACTAACAACGCCGGCTTGCAACGGAGCCGCGCTACGCTAACGGGCAGGATACTTCCAATATGTGTTAATATTGAATAGATACTTATCATATCTATAGTAGTTAAAAACAGTATTTTTGGGGGATGCTTATGCAACGAATCTCTGTAGAAGAAGCACGTTCTTTTGGTGTCGAAACTAAGTTTGACGTTATGGAGAATGGGGAGCGTAGATTTAGATTAAACTGTTCAGTGGATGGAAGCTCGTATTGTCGGACAGTAGCTGCAGAGAGGGGAGCTTGGCAGAATAGCCACTATCATAAGTTAGTATCTGAGTTTTATGTTGTTCAATCAGGATGGATCGTGTATGCAGAAAGAAAAGAGGCTGAATTACATATGTGCTTATTAAGGGAAGGAGAAAGTGTGACATTCAAGCCGTTAATTCATCATAACATCTTTTTATCTTCGAATTCGGTCATACATACTATAAAATATGGACCCCCTGCAGAAAATGACTGGTTCCCTTCCTCAGAGTTAGACAAGGTGACTAAACATTTGGATCCATATGACCTTTTTGTATTGAGCTAACGGTGAACTTTAGCTTAAGTAACACGAAGAAACGGCAGCCGGCATGATGGCTGCCGTTTTCTCAACTAAGGGTCAGTTATGTTGCACATGGCATTTACGAATTTACATTCGTTCAGTATCATTGGAAGTGAATGGGAAAGGAGTGTTGTATATGCCCGAGGCAGAAGTTGTGCAGCTAACCGAAAACCTTCTTAATGAGGCAAGTCATCTTCTGGTAAATTATATGTATCCCAACGGTGATTATAGGAAAAGCCACGAAGATGAGTGTAAGGAAAGCCTCGAACGATTCTTAGACTTTCATAATGCTGATTTTTTTATGGCAAAAGTTGCTGGAGACTTTGTCGGGTTTATTGCGACAAATTGGGGATTCTCCACCACAAAAGGACAGCCTATATTAAGAATTCAAGACCTTTATGTTATAGCCGATTTTAGAAAGCTTGGGATTGCTCAGTTGCTCGTTAGAAGAGCGGTACAAATCGCTAAACTAAAGAATGCGAATAGAATTCAGCTAGACACGAGCTCCGTAAATAAACCTGCTAGAAGATTGTATGAACGGTTAGGGTTTAAGTGGTTTTCCGATAAGGAAATATACATGTTATTTCTAAACTAACGATGAACTTTAGTTCTATCGAGTATCAGAATCCTTGAGGGCTAGTAACGGATCGTGGAGGGTTTAGAAAACCAACAGTACAAAGAAATTGGGATGAAGCAGAACCTAGACCTAATGGTGGAAAACTATGTCCATCTTGTAACCGAAGAGAAGGGAATAGGAAAGACTAATGAATAAATATACTGAATTTTTAGAAAAGTATCTGGGAACCATTCAATATGGTTGGAGTAAGAATGAGAATGATCAAAAACTTCCATTTAAGATTGTAAAGTATGCCGGAGGGCCTTTTCCAGGTACTGTTTCATACTCAACATTAGGATTGAGTAATGAAAATTTGACATCTATTGTGTCAGGAAAACAAATACGACAAGAACTAATATTTAATGCGTATGCATCTTTCGGAGATAATAATATTCCAGGTATTCTTCAGCAAATAGGTCAATTAGCATTGAAAAACAAAAGAGCTTATTTAAGAGGTGATGTTATTGGTCCTAATGGTAAAATATTTGATAACTCGGATCTGGAGGCTCTATATATTACATCCCCAGTATATTTCACCGATGAATTTTTCACATTCGACATTGACAATAAGACAGCAATCATACAAGCATGGGTAATACCAATAACCTCTCAGGAAGCAGACTTTATCAAGAAGTATGGATGGGATAAGTTTGAAGACATGTTAGTTGATATAAATCCTGATTTAATTGACTTTAATAGATTAAGTATTGTCTGAAAGTTTCTTATACACAATTTATGATTCTTCTTACCACCTTCCGATTAACCATCGTAGGGTGGTCTTCTTTTATCCGCCGCCAGAAACCCAGCTTCGCGGCGAGCGCCGAAGAGAACTTTTTCGTCGCTTCTTTTAGACTTTCTCTGCCCTTCAGTAATAATGGTTTGGGTCATAATAATATATCGCCGTTACTAAACTAAAGGGCAGATTTGCGTGGTGGTAGCTGTATTCATATTCTTTTGATAACCTTTTAGTAGCAGCCCAGAGCTATGAGGATAAATGGGGAATTATAATTGGAAAAGTACAAAAAAAGTTATTTACATAAAAAGGAAAACGGAGATTTAATGCGAATATTAAATCCTATTCAATCATGACGATTCTAAAAATTCATAATGAAAGGATGTTTGCAGTGCCACTTACAGAAAAGAAAGTATTGGATTCAAATAATGGACTGGAATTGCAGGATTTAAGAAACGAAGAGATAAATAAGGTTTGTTTTAAAGGGGCGACTTTTAAATATAATGATTTGAGGGATACTTCAATTGCCCATTCGAATTTTGTGAATTCTAAATGGAATCATATCTATTTTTCGAATGTAACTATTGATATGATTCAAATGGGAGGAACTATATTTGAGAATATTGTTCGTCCATCAGCGGAGAAAAGTCATTTACTCGAAGAGCCTGGAACTGACAATTGGGTAAACGTGGAGCCAGTAATCTTTAAAAACAGTGATTTGAGTACAGCTATATTTGATTCATGTAATCTTACAAACGTGGAACTTAAGAATTGTAATATTAATGGGTTAAGTATTGATGGAGTATTGATTAAAGATTTATTAGAACAATATAATAAGAATTTGAACTAATTTAATGGATACTTCACTTAGAGACTATTCAACTAACGGAGAAATATAGCATAATAAACAACTACGGCGCGGCTGCCAGCATAATTGGGCAGTCGCGTTGTGCTAACGGGAGTTTAATGTAATGGATGATTTGGGCGTAATAGTAAACGAGGAGGTGAACAGATGCAAGAGGGTACATTACTAAAAGCCATTTTGAATCGGTATGTTGACGAACGCTTTATTCTTGGTTTTGATGGGTTAAGTCGAGCTGGTAAGACGACGATTGTAGAAGAAATACGAAAAGGGTTAATTGATAATGAGAAAACGGTTTGTGTTTTTCACATTGACGATTACATCGTGGAACGCAAGAAGAGATATGATACAGGATTTGAAGAATGGCATGAGTATTACAACTTGCAATGGGATGTCGAGTATTTAAGTCAGCAGTTATTTGCGAAATTACGAGATGCAGAAGAAGTGACCCTCCCATTTTACAATTCGAAAAGTGATGAAATAATCCAACGGACGGTTGTAATACCACATGATTGCATTATTATCGTGGAGGGTGTTTTTCTTCAACGGAAGGAATGGCGGGAGTTTTTTGATTTCGTTGTTTATTTGGATTGCCCAAGGCAAACACGTTTTGAACGTGAATCAGCAAATATCAGACAGCATGTCGAGAAATTCAAGACAAGGTATTGGAAAGCAGAAGATTACTACTTAAACACGTTATGCCCGCTGTCCAAGGCAGACATGGTTTTAAGTTCTTGACGTTATCTCGTGGGATTAAACTAACGGAAACGATAGCTCAATAAACATGAAGAAACGGCAACCTGCATATGAACCGCATTTACTCCTCCTGCTTCCCCAATTAGGAAACAACTATGCCAATTGGACGCCCTATAAAGATAAAAACCGCCTCAAGGCGGTGAAGAGTACTTACATCAGTTCGCTCGACGATGGTTATGTTTAGCTTTAATGATGCGGTAACAGAGCTTGATAGAATTCGGCACGGAAAATACTTTTTCTAAAAGATATGAGAACGCTGAACGGTTTCCTCGTTTCGTGTTGCATTCAATGCAAGAAGCGAGTAAGTTTTGGGGAAGATCTGAGCCTCCTTTGCTTGAAGGGACAATATGATCTACAGTCGTTGCGGGACGTCCACACCACAAACAAGTGTAATGATCCCGTTTTAATGCAGCTTTTCGATAGTCTCGAAATAAAAATGGGTTGTAAAGTAATTGGATTGTCTGCTCGTCGATCCAGACTGCACGGGCTCGATTAACTTCCCTCCAAGCCCGGTGAAGTAAACATGGGGTTAGTTTTTGGCCATCCACATTGAGTACTCGTATCATAGTCAATCGCCTCCTAAGGCTAAAGTTAGTATAACCACAGACAATTTGTTTATTTGATACGTGGTTATGTCTGTTGGAGACGAGAGGAGTATCGGATATGTTAAATACCTTAGCAGCTCGATAACAAGAAGCCTCGCTGGGAAAGCTCCCGCGGGGCTTTTTTTGTTAGGCTCTGTTAAAACTCGATGTTGATTTTAGCATTAAGCAAACGGGCAGGATAACGTGGAAGAGGCATTGAATAATAACGTAATTGTTTTCAATAAAAATATAATATGTCCTCGAAAGGAGTTACCTTAAATTTGCAAGTTTATTATATCGTCACGGCTTATATGAACAAGCGACAAGAAATATTCCTAAATGCAACCGCAACGAATCCTATCGGGATAAATGCTGCTACTAACAGGATTCTTACAATAAAGAGCCCTTATACTCCCGAATCTTTAGGAGAGCAAATCGAGAATTCATTAGGCATTTGTTTAAGGGAACCAGTGTGGGATGAGAAAATGCAAGGGAAAGTTCAAGATTTTCTAGGCTTTAAATCAAAAGTGTTATTTCAAAAAGAGCACGTACATGTAATTATAGAGTTCAATAAGGATAGCAGTGTAATGAAGTTTCTAGCCACAAGAAGAGAAGGTAGTGGTTACGTTAGTGTAGACAAATCTAAATTTGAAGTCGAATTACCCGTGGATAAGGAAGCTTTGGGTCGTCTGTTGATTAAAGCATTTCAGCTTTGCCAATAGACACATAGCAAACGAATCATTACGCTAACGGCAGAACTTTAGTTCAAAAGCGGTTGCTTCGGCAGCTGCTTTTTGTTTCTCCCTAAAAGGCAGGATAACGTGGAAAGATACTCAAAAAACAGTAGTGGCTTTGTGAGTTAAGTATAAAATAATTTTACAAAGGTTGACTTTTTGTAAATTGTAAAACCCACGTGGGATCTAATTTCCTAATATTACTGATTATAATAAGACCTATATACTATATGTGGGTCTTTTATGCATTAACTTTGAATAAATTTAATATTACAGGTAAGACTTCTAATAATAAATACTAATAGATAGAGGTGACTAGAGTTTGGGTGAGAAAAAGCGTGAGGACTCATGGAATGACGAACATGATCTATTATTAGCCGAGGTAGTATTATCTCATATAAGGTCTGGCAGCACACAATTGTCAGCTTTTGAGGAGGCCGCCGCTAAAATTAATCGTACCGCTGCTGCCTGCGGATTCAGGTGGAATAAAGACATCAGGAAAAAGTATGAAAATGAAATACATTCAGCAAAACAAAATCGATTGTCGTCTAAGCAGAAGCCAGCACAAAAAGAAACAAAGCAAGTAGTTACTATATCTAGTGTTAGTTTATCCACGGATATTCCAGTTGAACAGTCTATTTCTTATAATGAAGCTTTGCAAAAGATCATAAGAATAGCCAATGACCAAATGCAAAAGTATGATGAGTTGCTTCAAGAAAACATTAGGCTTAGGGAAGAAAATAATGAATTAATATTACAAAAGCAACAAGCTTCCCCTGAAGTTTTAGCCCAAGAGGATCTTGATGCATTTCTTCAAATAATGAAAAGGGCAAAAAGCTTAACGCATGTATAATATTCACTAAACTCCACAGTGTAATAACACATCAAGATAGGAGTGAATAATATCATGGCTAACAACACATTAGCAGTTCCTCAAGCGAAAGCAGCAATGGATCAACTAAAGTATGAAGTCGCTCAAGAGTTAGGGATTCAGCTTCAGGCATACAATGGAAACCTCGCTACACGCGATGCTGGCTCGATTGGTGGCAACATAACTAAGCGGTTAGTACAAATAGCAGAACAACAACTTTCAGGTTCTACAGGAAACTTTAGATACTAATTTGATGATATTTGCAGGCAACCCAAAAGACTACAATCACCTATTCCTTAGGTGAGTGCAGTCTTTTTATTCTGTCTTAATTAATAGAGTTTCGTCAGTAAATCTTGAATCTACTTTTCATTGTTTAGAATACATGAGGATCATATTTTTGCGTAAGCCGAAATTATTTAACGTACATTATTAAGAGTCTCCGATTCCTGTGCAGATAGATAATCACTATTCGAGTGCTTAATATTGAAACATAGGATTAAAGCCTCCTATTTCTAGCAAAACTAGAGATAACAAAACTTGGGAGGGTTTTTAATATGAAATTAGGGGATCTGTGGATGCTGTATGAAGCTGATAAACGTATTTTAGGTTTTAGTTCACACACAATGAAAGCATACTCTCTACAATTAAAGATGTTAGTTCTTGAACTTGGTGATCTTGAACTAGAGGAAATAACTCTAATCTTACTTAAAGACTATTTGGCTAAGGTATCAGAGAGACTAAAACCTAGTAGTTTAGGCCATCGTATTCGATTTGTACGTTCCCTTTTTCGTTTTGCATTTGAAGAAGGACATCTCTCGCGGAATCCTTCTGTTAAGTTGAGAGAACCAAAGATGGACAAACGAATTCCAAAATTTCTAATTGAGGAGGACGTAATTCATCTTAAGATTTCATGTCACTCTCATCGAGAGCATGCTTTATTAGAGTTTCTATATTGCACAGGATGTCGTGTTGGAGAAGTACAGAAAATAAACCTCGAAGACATCAACTGGGAGAACTGCTCTGCTATTGTGAATGGTAAAGGATCAAAACAAAGAGAGGTTTATTTTACTACGGAGTGTAAGGTTTGGCTTAAGAGGTACCTGGAGAACAGAAATGATACTTGTAAAGCATTGTTTGTCACCGAAACGAATCCTATTCGTCGATTGACGATTCCTACGATACGTTGGTCTTTGAAAAAGTTAGCTAAACGATGTGATATCACTGCGAATGTATATCCACACCGATTCCGTCATACTTATGCCTGTCAATTGTTAGATAACGGTGCACCGTTAGAATTTATTCAGGGGATGCTTGGACATGAGAAAGCATCTACAACTCAGATTTACGCTCAACTACGCGGTGAGCGTAGGAGAGAATTATATCGTCGTTATTTTTAAGACTAAACAATGTATTATCCTTACTCAAGAGATGAGAGTGGGGGACTATTAGCTAATTGATACAACACTTAAGTTGGATGGTATTAAAACAAGAAGAAGTAATTGATTGTTCGGTTTTATAAGCCTAGCTTAGCACAATTCATTTGCTAGTTTATGTTATTTTAATATTACATTGAATTGATACGTATTTCGAGCGAACCAGGAGTCTCCAACTCTCACGAAATCCTTGCAATATTCACGAATAATTCCAGCATTGTCGAGCATTTCATCTTTGCTTACGACAACATATACTTGTGATAATGCTGCGGCGAAAAGTTCTATATCGGTTGACAACATTTTAATCATTACTAAAGAACCTCCAGAATGTATCCATCTATAGACGGTGTTACTTGATTATATATTAAGATTAGAAATATTTAGAAAAAAATGTAAATAAATTATGGTTAATTGCGGAGAAGTTTCAATTTGTTCTTTTGGGAAGTATCAGAAGAAAATAAAGTTTTAGACTGAAAAATATAGTGTTAGACTGAAAAATAAAGTATTAGACTGACGAAGTTTCATTAAACTAAACGGGTAGATTATTTTTTCATAGGAGTGTAGTCCACCATCAAATACTACTCGTATGGAAAAGAATTTAAATAAATAATATACTAGCTATAACTGTTTTTTGTTGAGGTGAATCTAATGGATGAAATCAATGAATCAAAAGAAATTGTATTACAAATCGGTGTTGCCTTGAAAAAGTACAGAAAAGAAAAAAGCATGAGCTTAGACGACTTATCGGAACTAACGGGCGTAAGCAAACTTACTCTGGGGAATATCGAACGTGGCGAGACAAATCCAACTTTGGCGATTATATGGAAAATTTCAAAAGGTATATCTTTACCGCTATTGGCTTTATTCAAATCAGAAGACTCTGCTAGTTTGTATCGAGCAGGTGAAGGACTGCGGTTTTCTAATGATCAAAAAAATTGGATCATTGAACCAATCTTTAAAAGTAACGATATTGAAATGTGTCGGGCTTACTTACAGCCAAATAGCTCGTATCAGCCTGAAGGTCATCATGTCAATACAACTGAAATTGCGACAGTCATGACTGGTTCCATTGAAATTCAAGTCAATGGAGAGATTTACACATTGAATCAATATGATACTATCAGTTTTCGTGCAGATTGTCCTCATTCTTATACCAATCATACGGATAGCGAAACAGTGCTCCATATATCCTTAAAGTACGATTTCTAAAGTCGAAAACTCCACTTATTAAATACAACTCTGAATTCCATGACGGGAATTTCAGAGTTGTATTTTTGTTTTTAGTTGAATTGAAGTATATTATAAAGTACTTATTGATAAAT
>NZ_WHOC01000056.1:0-570 GCF_013141785.1 Paenibacillus germinis | reverse complement strand
TCTGCCAGCGTACCCTTTCTTAACTCTTCCTCGACGAGGGCAGAACCGAGCAAAGCAATCCCAGTATGATATAGAACGGTTCGCTTAATCGTCTCATCCGTCTCACATTCGATATAATTATCCGGTGTAAATCCGTATTCCTCCAAACATTCATTGACAAGCCGCTGTATGTTGGAGCCTGATTTGTAAGTAATGAATGGATAGGTTTCCATTAAAATTTTTGCATCATATTTTTCATATAACTCCCTTGTTGTCACCAAGACAAGATCCTCTTTACCGAGTGGCAGTGTTTCCATGATAGGTGAATCACAGGGACCTGCTATAATTGCCAAATCGGCTTCATTCGTTGCGACTTTCTTCATCGCATCATTGCTGTCACAGGAAAACAACTGCAGCTTGACCTTCGGATTATGAGAAATATAAGAGTGGATGATGAGTGACAAATAGTGAGTACAGTAGAACTCAGGCGCTGCTATTGTTAATAATCCATGCGGATTATCAAGCTTTCTTAGTTCCTGCTCCATCTCTTCTAGCACCGCAAAAGTTCGATCGATATATTCCTTAACCAAT
>NZ_WHOC01000055.1:0-13338 GCF_013141785.1 Paenibacillus germinis | reverse complement strand
CTTATCGGGACGTAGCTCAGCTTGGTAGAGCACCTGCTTTGGGAGCAGGGGGTCGCATGTTCAAATCGTGTCGTCCCGATAGACGCGCGGGCGTAGTTTAATGGTAGAACTTCAGCCTTCCAAGCTGATCGCGCGGGTTCGATTCCCGCCGCCCGCTTTAATGATAAAGATCACCTTCGGGTGGTCTTTTTTCGTTTGAACGAAACATCTGAATGACCGTTGCACCGTATAATTTAATAAAAAGAAATGGGAAATCCTCTGCTGTAGCATGCAACCCTTGAGAAAAACCTTTTTCATGGTAAATTTAATATGAAGTGATACAAATAATGCAAGTAAACCGATGTTCAGGGAGAAGTGACGGTTGTCACCGAACCGGAAAAGGTCAATTAATTTAAATACATAAAGGAGTACAAAACCCATGACTCTAAATAAAAGAAATAGACTAGTTGAAGTGAGCAGAACGCTAGCTAAGGTTGCACTAGGCGAAGCTTTTGCCGATGTAGTCATTAAGAATGGAACACTCGTCAATGTGTATTCTGGTGAATTACTTAAGCATATGGATGTTGCTGTTGCCGCTGGGAGAATTGCGTATGTAGGGAATGCAGACCATACCATTGGGGATCAAACGGTCGTTATCGACGCAACAGGGAAGTATATATCTCCAGGATTTTTAGATGGTCATATGCATGTTGAAAGCACGATGCTTTCTGTTACCGAGTTTGCCAAAGCGGGATTAGCCAAAGGAACAACGGGGATTTTTATGGACCCTCATGAAATTGCCAATGTATTTGGAATAGAAGGTGTAAGGCTGATGCACGAAGAGGGGCAGCAGCTGCCTCTCAAAGTATTCACGACCTTCCCATCCTGCGTACCAGCGACTAACGGCTTAGAAGATGCAGGTGCAAGCTTAGAAGTGACCGATATTAAAGAGGGACTGCAGTGGGATAATGTGGTCGGACTAGGTGAAGTCATGAATTTCCCTGGTGTCGTTTACGGTGATCCGAAAATGTGCGGGGAGATTGAAGAAACGATCAAGAGTGGTAAAACCGTCACAGGACATTTTCCAAGTGATGATGATCGTATGCTGCAAGCGTATATAGCGTCCGGCGTGACATCTGATCATGAAACCGTAACAAGGGAACAAGGTCTTCACAAAGTCCGCATGGGCATGCACCTTATGATTCGTGAAGGTTCTGCCTGGCATGATGTCAAAGAGGTCATTAAGGTGGTAACCGAAGATAAGGTCAACACGTCCAATATTTCGCTCGTTACGGATGACGTAAATCCGCAAACTTTGGTGGAGAAAGGGCATCTCAATCATGTGGTGCGCCGCGCAATCGAAGAGGGTGTCGATCCTGTAACAGCGATTCAGATGGTAACGATTAATGTGGCGCGCTATTTTAAAATGGAGCAAGATTTGGGCAGTATTACTCCCGGTAAATGTGCTGACATTTTATTGCTGGATAATTTACAGAAGGTCGAGCCTTCAACTGTCATTACTGATGGTCAAGTTGTTTTTGATTATGGCATGCTTACGGTTGATTTCCCCGATTTCGTCTACCCCGAGCACATCCGTAATTCCATGAACGTTAAGCGAGAGCTTACGCCTGAGGACTTCAAGCTTGTAAGTCGCAGTAATCAGGAAAAGACAAAGGTTAATGTCATTAACGTTATTGAAAATAGTGCAAGAACAGAGAAAATGACAGCAATGCTGGGTGTTGAGCAAGGGATCATCCAACCAGATGTTGAGCAGGATATTATTCGTCTCGCCTGTATCGAGCGGCACCGTGGAACGGGTCAAATTTCACTTGGCTTTACGCATGGCTTTCAATTGAAGGTAGGTGCGGTAGCCTCTACAGTGGCGCATGACAGTCACAATCTAATTGTTATGGGGATCAATGAGCAAGATATGGCTTTGGCAGCTAATGAGCTTGTCAAAATGGGAGGCGGCATGATCGTTGTAGAGAACGGTAAAGTGCTGGCTCAAGTACCGATGACCATCGCAGGCCTCATGTCAGATAAATCATTGCTTGAAGTCGTTAAAGAGGTTGCAGAGCTCGAAAAAGCGTGGAAACAAATGGGTTGCCCGCTGAACGCTCCGTTTATGACATTCTCATTAATTGCTTTACCTGTTATTCCTGAAATTCGGATTTCAAACCGAGGTCTTGTCGATGTTACACAGTTCAAGCTAATTGAAGTGGAAATTGGTTAAGTGGCTAAATAAATAGGTCCAAAAGGACTTATCCTTTTTATTCTTTTTAGAAGGATGACGTTCGGCGCGGGAGGTTTGGATGGTTTGCGGGAGGCTAGGAACGAGCTCAGCTTCCATCCTGACTGTGATTTCGGTTTCCTCGATAATCGGCAGATCTAGGGTGGTGGCCGCCACCTCATCTCGAATTTGGTGCAACAAATTCAATTGCTGTTCAAATTCGTCTACACGTTTGGAAAGCAACAT
Source organism: Paenibacillus germinis (assembly GCF_013141785.1). Taxonomy (NCBI): domain Bacteria; kingdom Bacillati; phylum Bacillota; class Bacilli; order Caryophanales; family Paenibacillaceae; genus Paenibacillus; species Paenibacillus germinis. The sequence continues at coordinate 10,883 of NZ_WHOC01000055.1, read as the reverse complement.
GTTCTCTTGTTTTAACTTTTTTATAAGCTCATATAGTAATTTCATGGTTAGCTTCGGTTTCTCTGAGTGCTCATTTTCTTCGTTATTATTAGTGGGAGACAGCAGCAAGATCAACTCTTCATCACTGATTACCTTGTTTGACACAGTATGGCCCCCTTAAATTAATGAATCTCGCTGAGCTGCCCATCCGTAAAAAGATAATCTTTGGGAAGAAGTGAAAGATTAATGCTCCGGCTGCAGTCGATATACTGCGGATAAATAACTTGGATAGATTCCTCTTCTTGAATTGGATAGTTAATGATTTTATTCTTTTTGATTATATCTATAAAAAGATGAAACATGATGGTGATAATTAACAATCCCGTTGCACATAGCTCTAAGTTTTGAATCATAAATTAGCCCTCCTATGAATCTTTTTTCATAGATTAACGGATTAGAACTAAAATGTCGCTCGAAAACCGTTGTCGTTTTGTAAGCTTTTATGAAGAGTTAAACTGGAATATATGACGGAAATAGGGTGATGATGGTATTTTTTTAAAGTATATTGTTGTTAAATCGCACTATCTTGTCTATCAATGAAAAAAATAAGGATGGAGTGTTCAACATGTTCAGTAAAAATAGTCAGATTCAGGCCTATCTGGAGCGTATCGGATTTAAAGGTTCGCTCGATGGCAGCGCAAAGACACTGGCCGACCTGCAGGAGTGTCATCTGCACACGGTTCCGTACGAAAATTTGGACATTATGAACCGCATAGCTTTATCGTTGGATCCTCAGGATGTATATCAGAAGATTGTTGTGCGTGGGCGCGGTGGGTACTGCTTTGAGCTGAACGCTTTATTCGGTTGGCTGTTGCGGGAGCTTGGCTACTCGGTCACTGACTTGGTTGCTCGATTTTGGCGGGATGAACCGAACACACCACCGAAACGACGTCATCACGTCCTGAAAGTAGAAGCAGAAGGCACGACTTATTTGTGTGATGTCGGAGTAGGCGGGATTGTCCCCCGCAGGCCGATCGCATGGATCGAAGGTCTTGAACAGCATCAAGGCGGAGAGTACTACCGTCTCGAGCGCGATGCCTATTACGGTTGGATGCTATGTGAGCAGAAGAACAACAAGGAATGGAACCGCATCTACTCGTTTACGGAGGAGCCTCAGCTGCCGAAGGACTTCACCTTTGCGACCTTCTGGTGTGAGAACGCCCCGGATTCGATATTTACCAAAAGCCCAATGGTAGCCATGCGCACCCTGGAGGGACGAAATACGCTGGCTGGCCGAGAGTTTCGCATCTTTACATCCGCGGGGGTTAGGACTTTCACTCCGCAGACTGAAGAGGAGTATAAGGCTGCCTTGCAAGAGCATTTTGGTATTCATCTCGATTAATCATTAATGTAGTCATGTACTACAATAGTTGGATTTCCATTTATTCAATGACGAAGAGGACCCCGAAAGAGGGGCCCTTTTTCTTTTTCAAACTTAAAGTTCTTATCTACCACTGTGAAAAAAAGAACGCTGCAGCAGCGTCCTTTCCGTTAGAGAAACCATAATCCGATTATGTTCTAATTACGAAAGTGATAACTTGCTGTCCTCACGTTCTAACGCTTTCTGCTGCTCTTTGGTGAAAGTACAACTTAGCTTTGGTAGTCCAGTGTATTTGTTGATGTAGATAGTTCTTGCAACGCCGTGAATGAATTTCATTTGTTTGGTCCATTCTTTTGGGTTGAACATGGCCATCAACTCCTTATATATATATTTCCTACAAATTCTCCACGATAGCGATATTGGAAGCGCTTTATTATATTAATATGTTCAAAGGATATGGTTGATGCATCGAGCAAAAGTACTTCAGAACAACGCGAAAAGACAAATCAGTGTCATCCAGCAGGAAAATGTCATATTCCATGGTACAATTAGGGAGGATATCTCCTATCATCAGCCTGAGTTTGGTTATCATCATTTGGAGTGGGGAATTGAGGGGAGGGTGCGCGTGACCCAAAGAATAATAAAAGCACCGCAAGGCTTAGCAGCATCGCCATTCAATCAAAGCGTTTTGAAACTCAAAGGGCTCACAGTCATTGAATCGTGCACCAACACGGTAGGAAAACAAGGGACTATGTTCTTAGAAGACTACCTTCTCATGTTTGTGCTGAATGGCACTTATACGGTGCGATACGGCGATCAAGTGTACGTTGTTCATAAGCATGAAATGGTACTGTTGCAAAAATCCATTGTCATTGAATATGAAAAATCAGGCGAACCTAATCAGGCGTACTTATTAGAGTACATGATGTTTTTTCTAAAAGACGAAGTGCTCAAAGACTTTATTAAAATGGCGGACATTCAATCTGCGCAGCCAACAGTGTTGGTACCTATTTTTGTAAATCCGATAAGTGAACGACTGTTAACCTATTTAGAGTCTCTAAAACCATATTTTAACGAACCCGATAACATTGAGGACGGATTAATTAAAATTAAGTTGTTGGAATTGTTGTTTGATCTTAGCCATGCCAATGAAAATATCGTGCAGCAATTACTTCAATTGAAGCAGCAGGTACGATCCGATATCTCAACCGTCGTGGAACAAAATATCTTGAATCCTGTTTCGGTGAATGATTTAGCTTATTTATCGGGAAGAAGCTTGTCCAGCTTCAAACGGGATTTTCAAACGATTTACAACACGTCCCCATCACTATGGATTCGGCAGAAACGCTTGGAGAAGGCCAAAGAATTGTTGACCTATTCGGCCATGTCAGTAACGGATGTTTGCTTTACGACGGGCTTTGAGAATGTTGCGCATTTTTCGAGGGTTTTCAAAGAGCATTTTGGCTATACCCCGTCCTCTTACAAGCAACAGTTAAGCTAAAAACTAACAGAGATCTTAGTTCGGCACCCGCCGGGCTAAGTTTTTTTTATTTGAGCTAAATGGACAAATACTTTGGGCTTTTTGGAAAAGTAGGTCGGAATGCACTGTGATAATCTTAGGTCATGAAATCTTCATTTCAAAAATGACGACGAGAAGGAGACAACAACATAATGACAAATCAAAAAGTATGGTTCATCACCGGCGCATCTAGAGGCTTCGGATTGGAAATTACAAAAGCTGCTTTAGCGGAGGGCAACAAGGTGGTAGCCACCGTTCGCAGCAAGCCTGAACAACTAGCCGCGCAGCTTGAGAACAACGAAAATTTATTGGTAACTGTGCTGGATGTTACGGACGAAGCTCAAGCCTTAGATGCAGCGAAACAAGCAACAGACAAATTCGGAAGAATTGACGTGCTAGTCAATAATGCTGGTTATGGATTGCTGAGTGCCGTTGAGGAAGCTTCGAATGAAGAAGTGAAACAAAATTATGGTGCCAATGTTTTCGGTTTACTAAACGTTACCCGCGCAATTTTACCCTACATGCGTAAGCAGCGTTCGGGACATGTCATCAATATTTCATCAGTTGGTGGATTAAACGGGTTTGTGGGCTGGGGGATTTATGGTTCCACCAAGTTTGCTGTTGAAGGTATTACGGAGTCCATGGCTTTGGAATTAGCTCCTTTAGGGATTTATGCAACCACTGTGGAACCAGGCTTTTTTAGAACGGAATTCCTTGATCCAACATCTTTGATAAGAACCGCTCATGTCATCGATGATTATGCAGGCACAGTGGGAGAAATGCGAAGCTTTGCCACACAAGTTAATAAGAAGCAGCCTGGCGATCCCAAGAAACTCGCACAAGCTTTCATTACATTGGCCAACGCTGAAAAGCCTCCTGTTCATTTGCCTTTAGGCAATGACACCCTTGCTATGTATAGAGAAAAGACGGCAAAGTTTGAAAAAGACATTGAAGACTGGTATGACGTTATTACGGGAACGGATCATGATGATGTAAGGGGATTTTAATCTTGTTCACAACTAAGACAAATGGACAAGGATGACCGAATATACTTATACGGAATCATCAGAAGTTGTTTATCGACTAGGAGGTGTTTCGGTATGGTTTATTGGTTGTTGGCCGTTATCGTGGTTGTGGTTGGTCTATTGATTTACATGAACGTGAAGAAACGCAAAGTGGTACCATCGTCTGATTTGCAAACACATAAGTCGTGCGCGTATTGTAACGAGGAAATTGCAATCGATGCAGCTGTATGCAAGTACTGTAGGGGTGTTGTCGTAAATTGAGGCTGATATAATGAATAGCAAATGAAGCAGCGGTCAGTTCGCATGAGTGTGAGCTGGTCGTTGTTTTGTTTTTTTGCTAATCAGTCGTTCATACGAATAACATGGGGCTGTCCTATAAGTAGGTAAATCTACTTATAGGACAGCCCTTCCCCTTCGAAATTCTCAACCTGGGGGCTGAATTTCCCATATGGATCTGGGACAGCCCCATACATACCGAAACGCTAACTTTTCTTATTCCTTTTACCAGACTCCTTGGCATCAATGGTATCCAGGAAATCATTCGTTGTCCGAACGACATACTTAACCTCATCAAGCCCTCTCTCCATGAGCATGCTTTTATGAATATCCAGAATCAACTTTTTCTCATGAATTCCTTCACCATCAAGCTTCTGAAAATTGAACAACTCGCTAGGATCAATTTCTAAGGCATTCATTAAGACTTCCAACGTAAGAAGTGAAATATTCCTTTGACCTCTTTCTATATCCGAAATGTGCGATTTACTCATACTTTCCTTGCCTGTTTTTTCAGCCAACTGATCTTGTGTTAACCCCTTTAACTTTCTAACCATTCTTAACCGCTCGCCAACCAGTCTTAAAAAATCGGACATCTCATTCACCTCAAATTGAGGTTATTGAAATCGTTGATAAAAAGAGATACCCGTATAATATGATAAATTATATAAAATCCTGTATAAATGGTACTCTTATGTCCCATTTATAAATATAATCACCAAAAAGTTGGCGCTCCACCTCAAAAAAGTGTAACATCAATCTAATAACAGCAGACAGAAGGAGCTTGAATCATTTGACCATTGAATTAAATAACGAAATACCTCCCAATTTAGAGGAACTAAAAAAATCGGCTAGCCGTACATCCAATTGGAGAGAACGTCTAGAAGCCGTTGAAGCATTAGGTCAGTATAACGACCAACAAACCATTAACATACTAACGCGTATGATGAGCGGTGATGCTGTATATCCCATTCAAGAGGCTGCTTACCGCAAACTCAGAGCATTTGGTGAGGATGTTCAGCTGCCGCCAAGGAAAAAAGGTGACTTGATTAAAGGTGCAGGTAAAGTTTTTGTGCGCATTAAGAAGAGCTTGCCGGAAGGTCATACGTTTGAAGAGTTTAAAGAGAAGTTACAGAAGACCAGAAGTGATGTATATGATACGTACGAAGGCGACAAAGGGTCTGACTTCGATCAATGGCTTGAAACCACATGGGCATCGTTGCTGAAAAAATAGAAGCACAACATAATGGAGTGAGTACATGAGCAAAGCGAAGGGTAAAGGCGGAACCGGTAGAGGGACAGACAGTAAGGGCTGGAATCGATGGCAAGCTAGCGCCAACAGAGCGAAGAGTGCCCCAAAACCTTATAAAAGTAAAGGTCTACTAGCAGCTGCCAAAGCAGCTAAGGCCGCGAGTAGCAGCAATGGCGAAAAGCCAAAAGCTTAGCGGCTGCTGCTTATAGGTCTCATCTCAAATAATCACACCCTCGGCATCCTGCCGGGGGTATTTTACCTGCAACACGAATAAAATCGCTCAACATAACTCATATTATCGAAGTTACTATTCCATTCAATAAAGGAGACTTCGAGATGCAGCAGCAAACGCCAAACAACAATATGACACAAGGAATGCAGAATATGAATCATGGGGGGCATGAGCTCTTTGATTTGCACGAGGTGTTAGCCTGTACGATTAATGTGCTGGACCAATTTATGATCTTCAGACAATTCGTCCAAGATAACGAGCTTCTGGATATTTTGGATCGTCAGTACAACTTTGCGCTGTTCCATTACAACATAACGGCAGAGTGCTTTTCAACCGGGCAAAAGCCGAGTCAAGAAACGCAGACGTATATGATCCGAAATCTATCGCAGCCGATCTACGGTATCAAACCTACACAGCCCAAAAAGCCGAATCAATCGCTGGCTGATGTGAAGGATGCAGGCATTAGTGCTCATATGCTAGGCCTTGTGAAATCCCATGCTGCGCTATTGACGATGACTTCCGTTGAAGTGACCAACCCTGCTGTGCGTCGTGTTTTGGCTTCCCAAGTACAGAACTTTATTGAGATGGCCTATGAAATTTTCTTGTATCAAAATAGAAATGCCTACTACCAAGTTCCACAACTTGAGGCAACCGATATGCAAAAAATGCTTAACACCTTCGTTCCGGCACAAGGAATGCCGCAAATGCCACCTAATAACAGAGCAGGAACTGTACACTAAATTTAAAATAAACCAGCATCGGTCCCATCAACCCATGCTGGTTTTTCTTTGCTTTTTAAGCTTTATTTATCATGGAAGAGAAGGGGCATTTAGGGGCGACACTTTCATCATCCCGCAAGAAATACTGTTCCCACTCTAGGTTATCGGATTGACCGTACCATTTCAAAGAGGGATGAGCTGGAACGCCGTCGTACTCGACTAACTTCTGACGAATCAGCTTTTTCATATTACGGCCAAAAGGGGTCGACTCATTGATTTCTTCGAATACCCACCGCGGCTGAAACGTGATAAGGAAACAAGGAGTCCGTCGGCTCTTCCGAATCTCGTGCGCAGGGGTTCCGCAAAAGGCGAAATACGGATGCCCGTTATAACAGAACTCCCAGGAATGATGGGTAGGATCTGACGAAATATGTGAAGGCCAAGGGGCCTGATCTTTAGCGCTTACCCGGCTTAAAACCGACCAAAACAGCTGTTCATAATCTTCTATGGAAAAGCTACTGGCTAGTTCGTCAGGTGAATTAAAAAAAATGACTAGTGAAGCATATTTACCCGTTTCACGCGAACAATCACCGTATTGCTGCAAGAGCTTAGCAACATCATTGACAGCTTCCTCGGATCTAGGATCTCCTGCAAATCCGAATCGTAGACTATTAGAGATAAAGCCAAGACGGCCGGGTATACAAGGGTACATCTGGTCCGGATCATTAATCATATGACCAAATTTGCGAAAGGCATCCTGCTGCCATTCCAGCAGATCCGTTTGATGATCCTCAACCCAGTCTTTGGAGATTAAATTAGCCATGTCAAAACCCTCCTTCATCCATTCGGTGCATACTATGCGAAGGAGAAAAGGTGGGTGAATGTCCCTAGTTCATAATTTCCACATCAATAGGTGTGCAAACATATCCATTACAGGCGCTTTCTGAACAGGGGCAAGCAGATACCGCCACGAATAGGTCCGTCTCTGCGCGAAGCTCGACATAGTCGCCAGGTTTGGATAGCGGCCTTTCTATCCTGATTTGTCCAGAAGGCAGAATAACCGTGTTCATAAAAAAGTTCAAAGAATAGTGTTGATCCGGAGCTGGAATGCTGAACTGAGCAAGGGCTTGATTTAGATTATAATAGCAGCTTGCGTGGCTTTGTTTATCGTATAGCAATTCATACATTTCAGAGCGGCAAGGAGAGTTAATGAAATCGTGCTGACCTACGGTATCAGCCACAACGGAGAGCAGTGGGCTATATGTATTGGAGTAGAGAAGATCCCCAGGCTTTATTTTCATCGCACGCAGCACATCCATGGTAACCCCTGGATCCAGACGCACGCTGGTGTCGTCGGCACGAAAAGCGATAAAGTCAGCAATCTGCTCACCTTCTACATCGGTTATACGGACGACTTGCCCTTTTCCTAACTTAAAACCAAGCCCTTGCGTAGGGGGAATTCGCCATTTTTGTTTGATCATTGGTGTCCTCCTGCAGAATTAGGTACGATATTATCTTAACAGTATGGCTACTCGGAGGAGGTGTCATTCAAGCGGAATTTGAGTGCTTATTTCTAGCTGTTTCAAACCAACATAGATAAGGGTATTTTCATAGAAGGCGAGTTGTTATAATTTGAAGTAAGCCATTAAATTGTGTGAGTTTGGGGCGGAGGTATTATCATAACCATTTGTATAAGCTTTGTAGTGAATATTTGCATTCTGATAACTTGTGCTTATCTATTCAACCTTGGCTTTAAATATATGTTTCAGCATGCATCTTGGACTGTGAAACAGACGGTACTTGTCGCCATTTTTATAGGTTCAGGTTGGCTAACGATGTTCTTTGGTGTGAGGGTATCTGAATACATGCTATTTGATTTGAGAGTCGTTCCCATCATTTTCGGAACACTTTTGTTCCGTAAATACTATATGTTACTCATTATTGGATTTGGAATTGCTCTGGCCAGGTACACCATTACCGGTATAAATCCACAATCTGTTACGGGGTCGCTAAATATTATGCTGATGGGTTGTTTGGCAGCGATCCTTGTGGCTAAATATCAAAAAAGTGCTTGGAGCTATAAGAAAAAGGCGCTCATTTCGATCCTCTCAATTAACTCGCTTCAGGTCATTTGTATTGCTAGTTTTGGTGCTGTGCCTAAGAGCATTTATTTGACTAAAGTTGCTCCTTACACTTATCCAGCTGCCCTATTACTAAGTGCCTTCTTTGTCTTCATTATTCGAGATTTCTATAAGGAGCAGCAGCGGGCGGATAAGATACGTAATATGAATGTTATTCTGCGAAAACAAACCAAGAGGCTTCTACAATCGAAGCGTGAGCTAGAGAAGAAGGCGCAACAGTTAGCGCAGGCTTCAGTCTATAAATCCGAATTTATTGCCAACATGTCGCATGAACTCAAAACGCCGCTAAACAGCATAATCGTTTTATCAGATCTGATACGGGAAAGTGAAGACGTAACGAGTTTAAAAGAAGTGAATCAATATGCAAATATCATTCATACATCGGGTAATGAACTGCTTCAAATGATCAACAGCGTATTAGATTTATCTAAGATCGAAGCGGGCAAGATGGACATGCTTTGGCAGCCAGTCGTTATCGAAGAGCTGACCCATTATATCAAACAACAATTCGAGCCCATGATGGATTCCAAAAAGCTGCGCTTTGACGTGACCGTTGGAAAAGATGTGCCATCGATCATTCAAACAGATTCACATAAGCTCAACCAGATACTTCGAAACCTGGTCATGAATGCGCTAAAATTCACAGAAGAAGGCAGGATTACCTTATGCGTTGAAAGTCGGGATAACAACGATGATTCATCTAGGTGGATCGACTTTGCGGTTTGCGACACTGGCATCGGTATTGCCCTGGACAAGCAAAAGTTGATATTTGAAGCATTCCAGCAAGGGGATGGAGCAACGAATCGTAAATATGGAGGAACAGGTCTTGGCTTATCCATCAGTTTGCAGCTTGCCAATTTGCTCAGTGGTTCTCTCACTCTTCAGAGTGAGCATGGTAATGGCAGTAAGTTCATTCTTAGCCTGCCCTTGCAACCTTGGATGAATTATTCGGAGGATGCCGGCTAAGCGTATCTAAATTCTAAACCACATCTTTGCATCCATATCCTTACCTGTGTAAGATAATACTGAATAAGATTTTTGTGGATGAGGTGGGGTTTCATGGTTTTCGGTGCGCGCGTGTGGAAGACGGGGATTGCAGTAGCTTTGGCCTTATACATAAGTGCTTGGCTCAATTTCTCTCCTCCTGTTATTGCGGCCGTAGCGGCAATTTTTGCCATGCAGCCTTCGATCTACCGATCTTGGCGCTATTTCCTAGAGCAGTTGCAGACGAATATTCTAGGTGCGGCATTAGCACTCCTTGCGGGTATGTTTTTCTCTAATAACGTGATTGCTATAGGAATTGTATGTATTATTGTCATCATCATTAGTTTAAGAGTGGGCATGGAGGAAACGATTGGTCTTACCTTAGTTACCGTAGTAGCGGTCATGGAGGCTTCTGGAGAGTGGCAATTTGCTATTAATCGATTGCTTCTGAGTTTGATTGGTATTGGTTGTGCATTCGTGGTGAATGTCCTTTTCTTTCCACCTAAGCCCAAAGAGCAATTCGCCTCACAGATTCGTACTATTTTTGCCAAAATGTCGCTCCTCCTTCGCACGGTTATCTCTAATGAAATGAAAGAAGCCGTATTCCGTGAAGAAAAAGAAGGTCTGCGCAGCGGCTTGAAGTCTTTATCGGATAAATACAGACTCATGGAAGAAGAGATTAAGAAAATCAAGGGAAGTGGGTTAAACCGTATTCGTGAACTCGTTGTTTACAAGCAGAAGCTTCTCGTAATGTACAAAGGGCTTGAGGTTCTTGAAGCTGTGGATGAGCACTATTTTCAAACGTCCCGCACACAGGCAATCGATGTCTATTTCGATGATCATTTGGAAAAGCTAATAAAGTTCCACGAGCACGTTCTGTTGAAATTCGATGATAAACTCAAAGATGACTGTTCGGAAGGTATGGAGATGGAAGCAGAGAACGAGCGTTTCATGACAGTACTCATCGACCGTTATAATAAGCAGCCGGTAGGAATGTTGCGTTTGTCGGTTGTGGCTGCGGCTATGTACGACTATGGTCATCAGATAGCGCGGTTGGATAAGCTGGTTGAGCATGATCATCGTGGAGAATCACAAGAGAGAGAACCCCTCGATTTATTGCTCAAAAGCATTAGATTAAAGTAGATTAGAGCACTTTTCATAAAATACTCTTACGGAACCTTTCGTTTGTCAGATGTTCTGGCCTCGGGAGGTTCCTTCATAAAAAAATAATTAAAGGTTGCTTTACGAAATTGTATGTGCTATATTATGATTCTTGTTCCAAACGGACAAGGAGCAAGCGATTATAAATGAGTCTGAACGTGTTGAATATCTTCACGAATGGATAAATAAAATAAAAGCTTGCAAATGAAATTCCAAT
>NZ_WHOC01000054.1:0-5948 GCF_013141785.1 Paenibacillus germinis | reverse complement strand
CGGGTAGATTACTTGAGAAACAGCTGCAAGAAGAAATCCGCAAAAATAACCAGAATATTGGCATATTATGGTTATTTTTGCGAGGGAGATTTGTGCCTATGCAAATGAGGAAAGTTTTTTGTTTTCAGGCACACCGTTTTGGAAATAAAGGCTTCAGACCCATTCAAGGCGATGAAATCCTGCGAATGAGTGAGTTAATGTGAGAAAAACCCTTATAACCGAGGGACGGGCAGTATAGCGCAATTAAATCCTTGATTTCCTTATATTTACCAGATTATAATATAGTAAATATTTGGTATGTGTGACTGGCGAAAACGTAGATCACTACGGGGGAGCACATATTTCATAAAAGCCGTTCGCCTGGGCAAAGTATTTGGTCAAATGACTGAATACTTTTCTATTTTAAGGGGGAAATGCATTGGTTGATTTATCAGATCGAAAGCCCAGTAAAGGTAAACTTAATAGCCAATGGATTGATATTAGAAAAGCTCTAATTGAAGACTTAGACGAGGTGCAGAAATTATATGTAGAAGCAGCTAAATGGATTCGCTCTTCGCAAGGTATCATTCAGTGGAACGAAGATACGTTTACGATGAATTATTTGGAGCAATTTATTCGTGAGAAAGATGTATTTGTCGCATACCTGGATGGTGAGCTTGTGGGTTGTTTCTCTGTCCAGTGGAAGTACGAGGAAATATGGGGAGAATTATTTCATGATAATGCTGGTTACATTCACAGGTTAGTTGTTTTGCGGAAGTATAAGGGACAGGGGATCGGAAGCCATTTCCTTACTTGGGCGGAAGACTATATAAAGAGCGAAGGAAAGAAATGGTTAAGATTAGACTGCATGGCGGATAACCCAGCGTTAAATCAATACTACCTTAGTCAAGGATTGGTTTTCCAGGGGAGATACGACGGTCGTGGGTGGAGTGCAAATTTATACGAGCGTGAAATTATAGATTAGTTGAAAAAGTGGGTAAAGGTATCCCTTTTTGAAATTTCTATGCTAACGCAGAACGATAGTTCAATACAAAAGGGCTGCCGAGGTAGCCCTTCATTTTGTTAAGGTCAAACCAGTAGGGTTATGCTAATCAGGCGTAGAAGTAAGAAATTTGGTGTCATCTAAACTAGAGGATGCTCGCCAGTTACCTCAAGAAATTAAGAACATAATAGCAAGTTCTGCCGTTACGCTAACGCAGAACGTTTGTTCAATAAGAAACCAAGACGAGGCTGCCGGCATTAATCGGCAGCCTCGTTGAAGTAACGGGCAGGAGAACATGGTAATCCTCATGGAAATAAGGAAGGAAATTAATCACCTTTCTCGAATTATTGTTTGAGTTTGTAGTGAAGAAGAGCGTATAGCCGTGAACTTAATTTATAAACTGAACGTCAGAGAATAAGCAGGGATGAAATGAAAAATGGAGGTATTATGAATAAACGAGAACGAATTAAAACAATCATTTTATATGGTGTTTTCATTTGTTACATAGTTTTTTTAATTAAATTATTGTTCTTATCAAGAATTTCACTTTTGGAGATGTTTGATAGTCAAAGGACTTTAAATAGGTCAATCAATCTTATTCCTTTTTATAGTATTAAGGAATATATACTTGGCGGTTCTGCGACAATAAAAAAATTCGCTTTTAGTAATGTGGTTGGTAATATAGTTATTCTTATTCCTCTTGGTACTTATTTGTCATTATTCAAAAAGGACAAAAGAGTAATAACCCATCTGTTGTTTATATTCTTTGTGAGTTTATCTGTTGAAATCACTCAGGGGCTTTTAGGCATCGGAACATCAGACATTGATGACATAATTTTAAATTGTTTGGGTGGATTGATTGGTATTTTAGGGTATAAGTTTTTAGCGTTTATATTACGAGATGAGAAAAAAGTACGTACCGTAATCACAATACTATCTGCTATAGGTTTACCTGTTATATTATATTTATTATTCATGGTGAGATTGAGACTCTAAATTGCGCTAACGCAGAACGATAGTTCCAATCAAACATCATGAGGTAGCCGCGGGATCGATCGGCATTAAGCTATTTGGCATGAAAGTTAAAGGGAAATATCCCAGGTCAAGCGAATTAGTAAGAAAAGTAAAAAAGCAAAAAAATATGTTGAGGGGTATAGATATGCTGGAACTAACAAAGAACGTTCTTGAAGACATGGATAAGCAGCTCAATCGCATCATGAAGAGCTTAGACCATCTTGATGATGATTTGATTTGGAAAAAGATGAAGGCATCCACGAACAGCATCGGCAATCTTTGCTTACATTTGGCAGGAAACGAATATCAAAATATCGTAAGTGCAATCGGTAACAAACCGTTCATTAGGGAACGCTCTCGAAGAGAATTTAATTCTGTAGGTGGCTTGTCGAGGGATGAATTGGAGAGTCTTCTTTTGAGGACACGGTCCGAATCGACTAGTATAATATCAGCTTTGACCGAAGAGGATTTAAAAAGGGAAGTCATAATCCGTTATGGTTTAGAGGATTGGAATAGGATGCTTCGAGTTAACGCCTCAGAAGATGAAACCTATGAAGTAAGAGTAATTAGCCGTCTACTTATTCAGGTTGCGACACACTACGGATATCACGCAGGACAAATAGTACTACTCTCCAAATTAATCAAAGATATGGATGAAAACATAACAGGTCAGTATCATTGATCATTCAACTAACGCAGAACGATAGTTAAATACCAGAGGGGCTGCCGCGTGGCAGTCCTTCACTTCGCTATCGGGCAGTTTAGTTTAATGATCAAAAATAATAAGCAGGAGATAATATCGTAACTCCGAATTGTTAAAGTATAAAAATATTAGGAGTTTAGAATAAAACGATCTTATTACGGTAATTACGAATTGAATTTCGTAGAATAAAAGTTAATATGACATATCCGAAAACCAAATTTCACATTTTACTATACTGTGACTTATCTTTGTTATCATGAACTGTGACAAGATGTTAATCGTTTGGAAGGAATTAGAATTCTTGATAGAATAAATATGAAGATGATCAGGTAATAAATTTGTACACATAAGGAGATAAAACTATGGCAAAAAACAAATTACTAAGAATGGACAATGTTGGCATCGTTGTAGAATCCCTTGATGACGCAATCTCTTTCTTCGAGGAGATTGGCTTGAAGCTCGAAGGGCGAGCTACTGTCGAAGGTGAATGGGCTGGTCGCGTAACCGGGCTGGGTTCACAGTGTGTAGAGATTGCTATGATGGTTACCCCAGATGGCCACAGCCGACTTGAACTTTCGCGATTTCTCACCCCACCTACTATATCAGATCACCGAACTGCTCCTGTAAATGCCCTCGGTTATCTACGCGTCATGTTCACAGTTGAAGACATTGACGAAATGGTATCCAGACTCACTAAGTATGGTGCTCAGCTCGTTGGCGAAGTGGTTCAGTACGAGGAGTCGTATCGGCTCTGCTACATTCGTGGAAATGAAGGACTTCTAATCGGTTTGGCGGAACAACTCGGTAATAAATAAGTGACGTTTAAAAGAAGACTTAACTGAAATATACATTACTAGAGTAAAAATAGAAACAGAAAAGCAGTGTGAAAGTATCTCGAAGAAGTCGGGTGCATCATATAAACACCGCATTCACGCTCCGGGTCTGGGCGACCCTCGGTCCCGGAAACAAGGAACGAGGAAGTAATTGCCGGGACAATCCGCACCGACTAACCGCATCGCGGCCGGCAGCAAGCTGCCTTAACTCGGTGGGACTTCGTGATTGGTAAACTGATTTTATTCATGCCAAATAACCCTCCAATCTGGAATTGGAAGGTTTTTAATGGCGACGGATAAAAGCGGTGAGGAAGCAACGAAGTTGTTTCGCGAAGCTTTGCGGCAGTTTCGGCGGCGTCTCAAATAAACGGCAAATCAAACTCGTCGTTGAATTCTTCCGTCAGCACGTCGACCGGCACCGTCTGCTCCTCGTCTGGCCTGTCGAGCGTATGAATTCTCGCCGTCCCGGCTCCCACGTTTACATGTTCAATGAACACAGGCACGCCGAAGTACGACACGAATTTTACATCCAGAGAATCGGCGATCATCTTCGCTCTGTACGCTTCCATGATATCATCACCTCTCGTACAGTATTTGCAAGGGGCATGCTGCTTATCCGCGCGAACCTGTAATTGTCGGTTAATTAGAATATAGTTTGAATCAAGTCCGCGTAAATCGCGGGCTATTTCTTTTAACGGATCAAGTTCTTGTCAAAAGTTGATGTCAAGAAAATCATCCGATTCCCGACTAGTGATAAGAACATTGTCTGAATTCCGGGGAGGGCAGGGCGTCTGCCGCGAGCCTGTGTCTGAAGGGATTGTACCAGGCCGTAATGAAACGGGGCTAGCCGAAACGAAGCCGGTCGCAAAACGAGGTTAAACAAATTCGAAGCGATCTCGCCGCTAAAGGAAACTCCGAAGTGTACCGAGAACCTGAATATATAAAGACCAAGAAGCCGCCGCGGGACATCTATTGGCGGCCTTGTTCCGAGGGACGGGCAGTTATCTATGGCTTAACTTACATTAAAAGGAATCTCTGCATATATGACGAAGAAATATGTATCACCGATATTAGGGAGCCAAAATAGGAATGAAAAAAATCCTCATTACTGGAATTGTAGCTAGTGGTAAGACGACATTGGCAAAACGCTTATCAAAGAAAATTAATGTACCTTGGTATGAACTCGATTCCATTGTTCATCATCAAACGTCAACGGGGCGGTATAAGCGTACAGCAGAAGAGCAAATTGATGTTTTAATGGAAATTGATAAAAACGGAACATGGATATTTGAAGGAACTGATAGAGAATCCTATCAATGTTTATATCAAATAGCAGATACAATCATATTTCTTGATACTCCATTGTGGAAGCGTAGAATAAGAATTCTAACTCGATTCCTTAAGCAAAAACTCGGAATTGAAAAGTGTCATTATAAACCAGATTTTTTGATGTTAAAGATGATGTATAAATGGACACGGGATTTTGAACAAAATAGAAGCAGTTTTGAAACCAAGTTAAAACTATACAATGATAAGCTGATCAGATTAAGTAATGACCTGAACTTTCCCTAATCTGACAAAGATTACGCTAACAGAAAACGATAGTACCATGACGAGCAGGCTGCCGGCATCATCGGCAGCCTGCTCAACTATCGGGCAGGATTACGCAAATCTACTACGAATTAATATGTAACCATATTGTTACAGTCAGGAGGAGTCTGAATGGGTTCCAGTCTTATAGTAAGTGATTATGACCCTAGTTGGGTTCATTTGTTTGAACAGTTACGAGGCTTTGTACTTCCTGTTTTAAGCGATTTTGTAGTCACAATAGAACACGTTGGCAGTACATCCGTTCCAGGGTTAGCAGCGAAGCCGATTGTTGATATCGACGTGGTGGTGTCTACGCAGTTGGATGTCCTTACGGCTATTCAAAGGCTAGCCACCATTGGCTACGTTCATGAAGGCGATTTAGGAACTACGGGACGAGAGGCTTTTATTCCTCCCGTCGATGTAACTTGGCATCACCTATACGTCTGCACCATGGAAAACGCCGAATATAAGCGTCATCTCCTCTTTCGAGAGTATTTGAGAAATCATCCAGAGGATGCCAGGCAATATGGTGACTTAAAATTGGAACTCGCACAACGATTCCAGAATGACCGTTTAGCATACACGAATGCTAAGGGGGACTTTGTGAGAGAGATACTACAACGTGCGGGTTGGAAATGATGTGTATTTCAGCCTGTGTTATTACGCTAACGAATACGAGAGCTGAAAACCAACACCAAGATAGCTGCCGCGAATAATTAGCAGCCTTCATTAAGCTAAAGGGCAGCATAGCTCTAAGTAACCAATACATTGGATTTGTTGGGATCGACTTCAGACGATGTGGCGAATTGAAGTTTTATGGAGCAAT
>NZ_WHOC01000053.1:0-863 GCF_013141785.1 Paenibacillus germinis | reverse complement strand
ATATTAGCTTTGATGAGCATATCTAAGCATTCTATGATTGCCATTTACTCCGTGCAGAACGAGCAGGAGGCGCGGATAAAGTGAAAGAAAGCGGCTAACACTCTGGAGTGAACAGGGGGTTGGCTGTTTATGATTTGGGCTCTATTTTTTACGAATTCTTTCGGGTTGACTCCCAAAAATCGGATTCGAAATGAAGAAGAAACGTTAATTCTCAAGACAACACTGATGGCGATGGGAACGAACATTGGATTGATCATGATGGGGGATGCCATTGCAATTTGGAGTTGGATCGTTTATTATGGATACTACAGGTCTATATTAATGATAATATTGAGAAGGGAGGTGGGAAACTTGCAGTTCTCCAAAAGTACAGATTATGCCCTACACGCCTTAGTTCATCTGGGACACTCGGAGCGTTGCAACAATGTCGGGATCAAGGAATTATCTGGGGCACTTGGTGTTTCCGAAAGCTATTTATCCAAAATCATGTCCAAGCTGAGGCAGGATGGAATCGTACGTGCTGTGCCAGGGGTGAACGGCGGTTACGAGCTTGCCAGGCCGGCTGAACAGATTACGTTTCTTGATGTGATTCAAGTGATTGAAGGAAGACAGAAGTTGTTCGAATGTTCCAATACGAAGTCGCAGCAACATCGGTTGTTAGCGGAAAAGGGGACTGCCCAGCGGGATCGGGATCAGGAGCGTTCAGGAAAGAGCGAATGTTTGGTCGAGAAGGTGATGGAGGGCGCGGAACAGCATCTGCATCAATACTTGCGGGAACACACGATCCAGTCGTTATTGGATGAGGCTTTCAAGCGTTGCAACCACGAGTCAAACAAGAAGTGATACACTTCTTGCGCTTTAAT
>NZ_WHOC01000010.1:0-2822 GCF_013141785.1 Paenibacillus germinis | reverse complement strand
TTACAAGCCGTTTCGAAGTTTGAATCCATCTTCAGCGGTTTTTTTCACAGAATTCGCTTACCAAGCAGCGAAGCAATTAGGCCAATAGCAAGCCGCGCAGTGCGTCTGCTTTCATCCAACATTGAATTGATCTCAACAACGTCAATGGAGACGATTTGACCCGATTCCGCTAGCAGTTCACAGGCAAAATGCGCTTCGCGGTATGTCAGTCCGCCTGGCATTGGCATTCCGACCCCGGGTGCTTCTAATGGATCTAAGCAATCTGCATCTAAGCTGATATGGATACCGTCGGTTCCATACCCGGCAATTTGCAGCGCCTTTTCAATGACCTTCTCAATCCCCAACCGATCGATGTCATGCATTGTGAAGCAAGAAATTCCTTCTTTCACAATCAGTTCTCGCTCATCTGGTTCCACATCGCGAACGCCGATGATGACTACATTCTCTTTTTTTATCAAAGTTTTAGATCCTGAAATTTCTTCCAACCTCAATTGAGCTTTACCAAGGGCTACCGCTAATGACATCCTATTCAAGTACCCAGTCGGACTAACCTCTTCGGTACTCAGACCAACGTGAGCGTCAAAGTAAATGACCCCCAAGTTCGAGAACTGGGATGATAGCCCTGCGAGTACCCCAATGGATACACTATGATCGCCGCCCAACACAAGGGGAACGGTGCCATTATGAACAGCTTGCGAGACTTGCTTCGCCACCAGCTTGCTCATCTCTTTCACTTCAGGGAGATACTTCCCCTTGTCATCGTTCGAAGAAACAACAGAAGGCAGGGGACATCTCAGCTTATATTCGGCAGTAAGCTCATAGTCCGTTTTCCGAATTTGGCGAATTAAGCCTGCTTGAAGCATGCTTTCTGGACCATCTTCTGTTCCTGGACGACTGGCTCCAAGTCCAAATGGCACCTGAATGATACTAAGTTGTTTACGAGCCGGCATGATACTCCCCTTCCTTTCCCCTTATCCATTTACCTAAAAGACAAGCTTGATGCGCTCAAGCGCCCAATCTAATTGCTCCTTCGAGATTGTAAGCGGCGGCGCAAATCGGATCGTCGTTTCGTGCGTTTCTTTGCACAAGATGCCAAGCTCTTTCATTTTTTCACAATACGGACGCGCCTGCTCGTTCAATTCAACGCCAATGAACAATCCGCGGCCTCGTACCTCTTTAATATCCGGACTTTCGATCTTACGCAGATTATCAATGAAATATTTCCCTAATTCATATGAACGTTCGACCAAACTCTCTTCCTTCAATATGTCCATTGCGGCAATAGCAACGGCGCAGCCTAAAGGATTTCCACCGAAGGTGGACCCGTGCGATCCGGGATTAAATACGCCGAGGATGTCCTCATTAGCGGCAACTGCTGAGATCGGGAATACGCCGCCCCCCAGCGCTTTGCCCATAATATAAACATCTGGGTGAACAGATTCCCACTCACAGGAGAACAACTTGCCAGTTCGGCCGAATCCTGTCTGAATCTCATCCGCAACGAAGAGAACGTTATTCGCTTTACACAGCTGATAGGCTTCTTGCAAGAAACCTTCATTTGGAATGACAATTCCAGCTTCCCCCTGAATCGGCTCCACCAGAAAAGCTGCTGTATTCGATGTTATTGCTTGTTTCAAAGCATCTAAGTCTCCATAAGGAATGATTTTGAAGCCCGGCGTAAATGGACCAAAATCTTCTTTATACTCTTCCGAAGATGAAAAAGACGTCACTGTAATCGTCCGTCCGTGGAAGTTTCCTTCGCAGACAATGATTTCAGCCTGATTGGCAGGTACTTTCTTGACTTTATATGCCCAACGTCTCACGGCTTTGAGGGCAGTCTCTACCGCCTCTGCTCCTGTGTTCATTGGTAGTATCATGCTTTTCCCTGTCAGAGCAGACAGCTTTTCATAAAATTCCCCGAGCTGATCGTTATGAAACGCTCTCGAAGTCAATGTTACTTTATCGGCTTGAACCTTGAGGGCTTCGATAATTTTGGGATGTCTATGTCCATGATTCAAGGCCGAATAGGCACTTAACATATCCATAAACCGATTGCCTTCCGGATCTTCAACCCAAACGCCTTCTGCCCGCGAAATGACGATTGGTAGCGGATGGTAGTTATGTGCGCCATATTTTTCCGTTTGCATAATAATATTAGTAGTTTCGCTCTTCATGACGGCACTCTCCTTAGAGTTTTGAATACAAAACTTACATCGTAAGCATAAGCTTCGCGTTTTATTTTAAAGAATGCGTTCTCCGAACACAGAGCCAATTAATTCTACTGCTGTTTTAGCTGTTTTGTTATTTTGATCCAACATCGGGTTCACTTCGACAAACTCAGCGGAGACAAGTACATTCCGCTCATATAGCATCTCCATCGCAAAATGACTCTCCCTGTAAGACATGCCACCTGAAACGGGTGTGCCGACACCTGGGGCTTCGCCTGGGTCCATCCCATCCAAATCAAGGCTAAGATGAACACCATCTGTTCCGTTGGTTACGATCTGAAGCGCTTCTTCCATCACCTGTTTCATACCGTTTCGATCAATATCATGCATAGTGAATACACGAATGCCTTTTTCCTTCAGGAACGCTCTTTCTCCTTGATCAATGGATCTAGCTCCGATAATGACCACATTCTCCGGTCTTAGCTTCGCTTCAATACCACCGATGGATACCAAGTCCGGGTGACCATAACCCAGAGCAACGGCTAAGGACATACCATGTATATTGCCGGAGTACGTTGTTTCCTCGGTGTTAACGTCAGTATGAGCGTCAAACCAAATCACACCAAGCCTGTTTACATGCTGCAGAACCCCTTT
>NZ_WHOC01000052.1:0-785 GCF_013141785.1 Paenibacillus germinis | reverse complement strand
CCCCATTCCGTAATCTCGCATCCGATCGTTTGCGGCAAGTCCGATCCTGTAACCAGATCCGGTTTGAAAAAGATCCCCGTGCATGGAACGGTCGTCCCGTCTTCGAGAATGACTTGCCGAACGATCCTGTCGCTAGAGTCGATGTGCCGGATCGGCGAGTCGAACAGAGGCACATGATTGCGCTGGAGCTCCTCGCGCTCGTCATCTGTCAGTTCATCGGGGCCATTCGTGCAGACGGTAAAACGGTTCGTCCATCCGGATATGAGTGGAGCGAAATGCATAAGCTCAGCCCCCTTCGTAATGATGACAAGCGGCTGATCCCTTAACTCCCAGCCGTCGCAATACGGGCAGACGAAAGCGCTTTTCCCGTATACCTCCGCCAGTCCAGGAATGCCCAGCGGCTGATCCTTCATGCCGACGGCAAACAATACTTTTTTGCTTGCAAAAGTTTGTCCTTGCCCCGTCTCAATTTGAAACTGGCCGTCGGTTCCCACGATCGACACCGCCGTATCCGCCACGAATGATACGGAGGGATAGGCGCTGATCTCTTCCATCGCAATTCGCCGAAACTCGCTCGGACTGATCCCGTCACGGGTAAGAAACCCGTGGACCTCGCGAGTCACAGCGTTGCGGGGACGGCCTGCATCGATCAACGCCACCTTTTTCCTTGCCCTCCCAAGCACCAAGGCGGCGTTCAACCCAGCCGGTCCGCCGCCAATAATTGCCACATCGAAAAATTGTTTTTCCATTGCTAAAACACACCTCCATAGATCTAGAATATCCAT
>NZ_WHOC01000051.1:0-646 GCF_013141785.1 Paenibacillus germinis | reverse complement strand
ATTGAGGAGTCCCCATTTTTCTTCCGTAGGTCTCCGTTTTTCTTTTGGTAGTACCGAGACTGAATCACTTGAAAGGAGTGACTAATTTATGGGATATGCAGCAGGAACAGGAGCAGGATATGGCGGCAGTAGTTCAGCAGCAGTATTGGTTCTCTTTATTTTGTTGGTTATTATTACTATGACTTTTGCAATATGATACGCAGCATTAGGTAATATATTAAATTTAGATCCACAGCTCGTTGCTGTGGATCTATTTCTGTGTTCGTACGTATCTTTGATGAGCTTTGGGAAACTTTTTGAAATAACCTAAAATAGTAACTCGCTTTAAAACTGGTTGAACTAACGGAAAACAAGAGCACAATTACAAATAGGCTGCCAGCATCAGCGAGGGTCGTGAAATAGATCCATTTCTCAATAAATAATGAAGAACCTAGATAAAATGAAGAGACCATAGCTCGTTGCTTTGGTCTCTTTCTATGAAGCGGTCAGTAAAATTACTAATTACGAAATTCGCCTCACTCACTTCAACTGTCCGTCAACGCCTACCGCTGAACCGTTTGATCGCTTCCTCGGTCACCGGCGTGAAGAGGTTAACCAGGTTGCCGTCGGGATCGCGAAACAGCACAGCACGGTTCCCCCACGGCAT
>NZ_WHOC01000050.1:0-624 GCF_013141785.1 Paenibacillus germinis | reverse complement strand
GCAAAGTCGCTTTTCGCCAGGTTGCTTGCGCTAAAGTTTGTCACTACTTGCCGTTCCAGCGAGCGGGAGAGGTTGGCGACTTCCAGTATCGTTTGTTCGATGTCACCGATGCTCTCAATGGTCATCTTAAACGCTGTTTCATCGTCTTTGCCCGCGGCTTTGAGTTCACGATATCGCTCCTGCAAATCGGAGTGCAGGTCCGCCTTTAATTCGGTAACGCTTTTTACCCCATCGTATGGCGTAAACACGCCGTTCAAATAGTTCATCAATTTCGGATTCATAACATCAATCTCCTTATAATAAATTTTCTAGTACGCGCTTTGAATACTCCCAATTGCTTTTGTTGCGGGCGTAAGTAACGTTGCCCTTATCGGTAATTCTAAAATACTTGCGCCGTCCGCCCTGTGATTCATCGCCCCAATACCACTCGATATCGCCGTCTGTCTCAAGCCGCCGGACGCTGGAGTACATCGTGGCTTCTTTTAATTCATATTCGCCGCTCGAGCGCTCGGCGATCAGTTTGACAATTTCGTACCCGTAGCGGTCAGCTTCGGATAAGAGACGTAAAATCATCGTATCGGTATGTCCGCGAAGCAAGTCGGATGTAATTTTGTTCTCGCTCAT
>NZ_WHOC01000049.1:0-45948 GCF_013141785.1 Paenibacillus germinis | reverse complement strand
TCACTTCATAGGTTTCATTTTCTGAAGCATTAACCCGAAGCATTCTGTTCCAATCCTCCAAGTCATAGCGGATTATTACTTCCCTTTTTAAATCCTCCTCGGACAAAACTGATACTATACTTTCCGATTCAGATCGTGTCCTCAAAAGAAGACTACTCAATTCATCCTTCGATATGCCACCTTCAGAATTAAATTCTCGAGCGCGTTCCCAAATGAAAGGTTTGTTTCCGATTGCACTTATGAGGTTCTGATACTCGTTTCCTGCTAAATGTAAGCAAAGGTTTCCAATGCTGTTCATGGAATCCTTTATTTTTTTCCAAATCAAAACATCATCAAGTTGGTTTAAGCTCTTTATGATTCGATCGAGCTGCTTGTTCATGTCTTCGAGTACGTTTTTTGTCAGGTCTGGCACGACTATTTCCCCTCTGCAATTTAGTAAAAATGCACATATCACTTTTTTAATAATTCACTTAACTCAGAATGATTCCCTTTAATTATTCTGCCCATTACTTCAACAGGGTGCCGAATATGCCGGTACGTTCTGCGTTAGTTCAATCTCTTCCTAACACTTTTGATTATTCACTTTTAACTTGTCTTAACATAGCTTCAATATTATTTTCTACACTATTTGAAAGGCAAAAACCCTCAAAATCAGGAAATAGCGTTCGCTGTCTAATATCAAATGTTGTAATCAAAATATCACGAATAACTTTCTTCAAGGAAGGAGATACAGCAATAAAAAGCCTTCCTTGAGTATAAGTCCCTAACTTTAAACTTCCAGTTTTCTCATGAACTACATCACTATAAAGAAATACACCATGTTGAGAAGAAATCCTGGATGATACAATCGGTGGTTCAATGAATAAGGGGTGAGAAAATGCCTTTAAGTTTTCTACGAATTGTTGGTAATCTGTTTTTGTGTGCATTATACTATCTTCAATATCGCCGCCAAAATTAGTATTAAGTAAACCCAACAATAATCCTGTTTCATTTGGGGAAGAGTCAACACAAAACCATAAAGAAACTAATAAATTTTTTGAGAAATCTACTAGTCGAGTTGCTGCTCCATGATGTTGTAGTCTAGCCAATAGCTCAAAATCGCTGATAATTTTACCATCTATATAATGAAAACCTTTGTGTTTTGCTTGATTTATTAAAATGCTTTCATAACTAGAAACATCTTCTTCTTCCACAATATCTCGATCTGCCATTGATTTAAAAGATCCTGACAACATGCCTTTAATTTTGGATTCATAAATTCTTCTATATGCCCCACTATTTATAGCCCAACGTATATCGCCCTGTCCTCTCCACATTCTGATTGGCTTTACTTGGTTATGTTCATTACCTATATTACTTGTGGCTAATTCCATGAGTTCAAGAAAAGTCTCTGGTTCAAATGCATTTTCAAATAGTTCACTTTCAAATTTTTTCATAATTTCCCCTTATCCATGCCTGTTTTCAACTCAGTTATTCCCTTATATTACCACACTATTCGCCCGTTGCTTCAATGAAAAAGGGAACAGTTGCCGGCCGAGGCGTTCTGTCCCTGGTATTTGCACTCGTATCCGTTAGCGTAAAAACTACGTTGTTATTTTTGACATTCTACTTTGCTGTTCTGTCACGATATATAATCAGAGTAATTGCATTTAATATGATGGTTACTATGAGAAGAACTGCTGCGACGGACGCCACAGCACCCGTTGTGTCCATAAGAGCATACCACTCCTCACTCTTTACCAGATGATAGCTATAGAAAATCTGGAAACATAGCGAAATTGCACAAGCACTGATGCTCATAATCGAAAGAGTGACCCAATGCCGATGGTCATGTTTTCCATATCGCATGAGATTAACAACAGGAAGTATCCAAGCAATTAGTCCAAGCACGAGGCTACCAAGATTAAGCAAACCATTCATATCTAATCCCCCTTTGTATTTTCCATTTCTTCACTCTTCTTCCGTTATCCTGCCCGTTACTTCAATGACAAAAGCAGACGGCTGTGGCTGTCTGCTTAATTTCACTATAGTTTCCCGTTAGCTTAAGGAGACATTTGTGATATATATATCCATCCATAGAATGATCTGAATTAATGAACACACCGGTAAATGCCATTTCCATTTCTTCATCAAAGGTTGGAAAAAACACAAAACTGTGTATAAACAAATTACATACTCGATTGACATTAAATTGTACTCCAGATTCATTCTCCAAAGAATAGTATTTGGCAAAATCCAGATAATTGTACGTATCAAGTTTCTCTGTTTTATTAATTCTTCTATATTGAGAAACCTTGAAATTAGAACTCATAAACTCATCGGATAATTTATTGTTCCCAACCAACTTTCTTATGATAAACGCACATGTAAAATAGAATTTCTCAAGCCCAAATACAAAGTGATCTGCATCGTACTTGTCAGAGCGAATGTCAACTTGATACTTTTTAAATTTTCTTAATTCCTTCTTCAATTCAGCTTTCCATAACGGTGAATTCCAAATCATTAGATCACCTGACTTTTATTTTTTACTCTTCTCATATTCTTAATATTCGTGAAATAATAAAAACTCTCCTGCCGTTAACGTATAAAGTTGCCGAGTGCAGTCGCAGCTACATCTAAGTTGAGTTATTGAGCTAAAGTTCTCATGTTAGATTAATCTTAGATTTTCACGTGCACTTCTTCTTGAAATGGGCTGACATAGCTTGCAAGTAGTCCTGAAGCTTAATTGGATCACTAGAGTAGTTATATGTGTGACGCATATCACCTTTTTTTGAAACCGCATATGCACTTAGCATGCGTCTTGACCAATCTTGTTCGGGAATCTCGATATCGGGATTATAAAAAAAGAACCAACAGCATTCTCCTTCTAATACGAAGTCTTCTAAGAAAGGTGTTTGGGGATCTATGATATATCGCTCTAAATCCTCTCGACTGGCATTTTCGGCCATTTGTTTTGCTTGGTCAAACGTAATAGTGGGGATGTATTCATCTACTGATTCCCCGTATAAGTAATTACCTATATTGGACTGCTGTCCTTCAACTTTAAATGTTATTGCTCCAACTTCCATAATATCTAGTACAGAAACGGTTATATTTTCATTTTCTATTACTTCCACAATTCTGAAGTTAAAATCTAAATCGGAATCAGAAACATAGAGTTTATTTCCCGACCTCACGTAATCAAGAGCTCTCCCATGTAAAACTTGAAGTTCCTGGTCGCTGTTGAAATTAATTGAATGGACGGAGAAGATAGGGATCCTTTCCAGACTAATTTTCTCCTTTCAGTACTCATCATTCTGCCGACAACATCTTACTATCTTAAAGATTATGTAAGAGTATTCGCTAAAATTGTTCTACTATCCTGTCCGTAGCTGAGAAGAGGCTTTATGAAGCTCTTGCTGTTAACAAGTGATAATAATTAATTATTTTCAATCCCTTTGAAGTTGCATATTTATTAAATATTCTCTCTACATCTTGTAAGCATTCTTGCCAAACAATTTCTTTTAGTTTTTTGCTCTGTCCAAAGCATTTTTTTATAAGAACATCTTCTGGTGTAGATAGGTATTCAATTTCTTCAAGTAGCTCTACTTTAATATCCGTTAAACCACTTTCATGAAGATTAAGCTCACGCAGTATGTCATTTGCTTCTGGTTTTGGTATTTGGGAATATAGACCTGGGAATAACTCTCGTAAAGCACCGTGACTGCCGGCATGGTAGAACCCTAAAATTGTCCCACCTGCTCTAACAATTCGATTGCCATCGTGATACCAATCTCTAGGTCCTTTTTTTGTATATGCAACATCGAAATAATCATTTGGAAAGGGTAAATTACCATTCCCATCAATAATTAAAAAGTTGATATTTTCAATTGATTTAGCTTTGTTCCCCTTTTCAATAAAGCCCTCTACTACATCAATCCCGACAACTTCATTTGCATTTAATGCAAATTGTAACGCAAATTCACCATGACCACATCCAACATCCAATAATCGACCTTCACATAAGGATGAATTTATTTTTTCTGCCAATATCATTTCAGCTCACGGTTCATCAAACGTTGACTTCCAAGGGTATTTATATACCCCCACCTCTTCAAACAATTGTTTATACCACTCTGGGCTATGGGGTGCTACCCATTCGGGGTGTTTCATTGGGTCAAAAAGTATTTTTTTCAAGCCATCTGACATCTTAATCCCCCCCCCCCCCGTAATCTTAAATATCTCTTCCCTAAATAACATCCTGGAACATTGTGGAAAACCCTTCTGTTGTTTAAAGAATAATTAATTCAGCATTCTTGCCCAATACTTCAAATGTACGTAGCTTTCCGCCACGCTCTACTGCCCAATAGCTTAATGGCAAAAGGAGCAGTTGCCTTGGCAATCTGCTCCAAATTTGTTTGAACTAACTATCGTTCGCCGTTAGCGGAATGAGCTGAACTCTTCTAAGTTGATACAAACGGTTCGGAGCTGAGGCATGTCTGCGGAGTGTAGAGTCCGATTGTTCGGTTTGGTGCGGTTATCGATCGGTACAAAATTGCTGGATGATCTGTTCTTTCATTTCCTCGGTCGGGTATTGATCGGGATAGGTGCAAATCATCAGCATCATTCCATGAAGAGTAGAGGAGAAGTATAGTGATCTTAATCGCGCATTCGCGGTCCCAAGTCCGGCGAACATCCCGCACTGCACTTCGAATTGTTTGGCCATTGCCTCATTGAGTATCTGGCTGTACTTGGACAGTACTTTATCTTCTTTCGGCTGCGTTTGCAAATGCAAGTAAAAGCGGTACACGTCAGGACGCTGCTTGACATTGTCAAGAGCACCTTTAACAATATGTTTCAGCTGTTCGGACGGTGAACCAAGAGCGGACGCCTCTTGCATCACTTGAATAATTTCTTCGATCCGGTTCTGTACCATTTCTTCGAGGAGCTCTTCCTTCCCCCTGTAGTAATTGTACATCAAGCCTTTGGAAACGCCGGCCTTCTTCACTACATCATCAATCGAAGCGTCATGGTACCCTCGTTCGATAAAAATTTCCATAGCTGCCGTGCGTATATTTTCCTTGGCGACTTGACGAATTCGCTCATTCTCTTCCTGTGTTCGAGGCATTGTCGAGTTCTCCCTGTACGAAACGCTTTATGTGCTCTGCGAGCTCTTCAGAGTGGGTCAAGGTAAGCATATGATCCGCCCCTTCAATTTCAGCAAATCGGATCGATGGGAGCCGCTTGAATTGCTCGGCAATCTTGATCATGTCCGGCCATTCTACTGTACCATGAATAAACAACGTCTTCACAGCAATCTCCTCTAACCTTTCAATCGCCAGCGGCTCAGGCCAGCGGACTTCAAAGCTCTGCCATTCGGTAAACACTCTCGTCATGTAGTGAGTAGCCATTTCACGAAGGAAATCCCGATGAGGACTGGCCATCGTGACACGATAATTCGGACCGGCTAAAGACAATTCCACCAATCTCGCAATATCGGGAGCGGCCAAATTGACAGCTGCCATCCACTCGTTAAACTCCTGAGAAAAAGTGAATCCCGTTAGAGAAGGGGCTACCAATACAAGCCGCTCAACCATCGAAGGATAAGATAACGTAAAATCCGTCGCCGCCTGCCCGCCCATTGAATGACCAACTAGCGTGACACGATCCACCCCCACATGTTCGAGCAGCTTTCGCAAATCCTCCACAAGGCTGGTCGGTACTTGCGGAGCAGGCGAGCGCCCAATCCCTCGGCCATCGAAGGTAATGACCTTGCGGGATTGCGCCAATATCGGCGCGACATACTTCCACTCCCTCGAATCGACGCCCGGGCTGTGAATCATGACGATTGGCGAGCCTTCCCCTTGAATTTCGTAAAAAAGATCCATAGTAATCTCCTCCCCAATATGCGAAATCATCCCTTGCATTGTTATTATAGTTTATGACTGACCGTACAGTCAATAAAAATTGGAGTTACCCTGCCCGTTAACACAACAGGCCACCGAGTTCATCATCGGCAGCCTGCTTGATCTTTGTTATGGAGCTATCGTTCTGCGTTAGCTTAATAACTTCCTGCAGCGTCCGCGTAATCGATTTTTGTCATCCCGTAAAAGACTAAATCTTCAAATACATCCCACTTCAAGATGTGCTGTTTGAAAATCCCTTCGTCTTTCATCCCAATTTTACTCATAACCCTATAGGAACCTAGGTTCTTCGTCATTGCAGCGGCGAAAATACGGTTTAACTCCAAAACCTCGAATCCAAATTGAACTATCCTTTTGGCAGCTTCTATTGCAAATCCTTGCCCCCAATACGGCTGACCTACCCAATAAGCAAGTTCAGCACGTTTATGATTTTTTGCAACACCTAAACTCATACATCCAATCAATGATTCATCTTCCTTTTTTACCATAGCGAAAGCATAACTATCCCCTTTTTGTAAGCGTCAAACCCTCCCCACCTTCGTTCCTTTCAATAGCCATGAGATAATCCTCCTCAGAAGCCAAATAGGGGAGGATTTTTTATGGCCAGAGAAAATGTACAAAAGAAATGGGAAGCACACATCGCAACTTTCCGGTCCAACGGAGAAAAAGCAACAAAATGGTGCACAGCCAATCAGGTTAACCGTCGTCAGCTTTACAATTGGATGAAAAGGCTGAGCGGATCATCCGCTGCTTCGACGGTGGCCAAATCAACCACCTTTTTAAGCGTTGAGATCGCTCCCGAAGCAGAACCGGAGGAGCCCGCCTCCCTTCGCATCAGGCTCGGAGCAGCCGTTATCGAAGTCGAAGCCGGATTCAACCCCGCTTTGCTCCGTGATGTGGTGCGAGCACTCCAAACCGTATGCTAAACAAGTTAAGCACCCATCAGTTATATCTGGCTTGCGGCAGCACGGATTTGCGCAAATCCATCGACGGACTGGCCGCTCTTGTCCAGAAGGGGCTCGGGCTCAATCCATTCTCTGCTTGTTGTTCGTCTTTTGTAACCGCGAGCGGAACAAGTTAAAGATCCTATATTGGGAGCACAACGGTTTCTGGCTGTTCTACCGCAGACTCGAGCGCGGCACGTTCCAGTGGCCAAAGAATCACGGCGAGCCGGTCACGGTTACTATCCGCGAGCTTCGCTGGCTATTGGATGGCCTGGTGGGGCTATTTGACGCTTACGTAATCCCCCAATAGAGACCCATGAGATTGAGAGCAGCCTTCATCAGCAACATCCCGTATCTTGTGATCAAAGCCTTAGTGATGGGCAGCGATAAAGTTCTGAATCTGCTTCCAGGCATCCGCAGAAATGGCTGCATACTCGCTGGCAAGTTGATCAAAGAAGCCATGAGGAGCGCCCTCATACACGATGATGTGATTCTCCAGGCCCCTTGCATTGAGCCTCGTTTCGAGCGTCCGCACAGTTCCTATTGGAATGTTCTGATCCGCGCTTCCAAACAGGCCGAGCACTGGACACGTTATGTTCTCGACCTGATCCAACATGGCTCCTGCTTCAGGAAAGACCTTAGGCAGACCCCCATAGAAGGAAATAACCCCAGCAAGCTCAAATGCTTGCTGCGTACCAGACAAGAATGAGAAGGCCCCACCTATACAAAAGCCAACTGGAAAGGTCGCTTCTCCCTTGTTCCCTTGTTCGCGTAAATAGTCAAGCGCAGCTCTCACGTCCAAGAAGAAGGTTTTCAGTTGCATTTGTTGGATGTGTGGCATGCATTCGAACCCTTCCTGACGTGAGGCCACACCTGCTGTCCGTCCAAAATAATCAAGGGCAAGGGCCGGGAGTCCAATCTCGGCAAAACGCAGAGCCAATTCTTTGTAAAACTGATGCAAGCCACGAACATCAGGATAAATGATCACCTGACCTTTTGCCGGTGCTTCAGGACGAGCAAAATAGGCAGCAAAATGATTGCCATCAGCAGCGGTCAAGACGATGTCTTCACCATGCGCCTTTCCAGTGGCCCTCGCTGGCAGCGGAGGGCGAGCGTTGTCATCATAACACATGACTTCTTTTCTCCTTATCAACAAATTGAGAGATGGTAACATCTGTGATCAAGACAGAGGGGGACACATACCGGCACTTAACATATCAATTTCTGAAGGTAGTGGTCGCAGTGGATGCTTTTCCCTCTCTGATTTTACCACAGATTGCGAGTTGGTATCAGGAGCGAAGCAGTCCTTTTGTGGAGGCGTATTTCGTATGGCTGAAACAGCAGCGGTCTCGGACTTTACCAAAGAGCTTGCTTGGTCAAGCGATCGCCTACAGCTTGAACCAGTGGAGAAGCTGACGGCCTTCCTCACTGACGGACGATAACAATCGAAGCGAGCGTTCAATCAAGCCATTTGTAATCGGGCGAAAGAACTGGCTGTTTGCAACACGTCGCGTGGCGCGAAAGCGAGCGCGTCCATCTATAGCGTCATAGAGACGGCCAAGGAAAACGGACTTCGTCCCTATGACTACCTGAAGTATCTCTTCGAGCAATTGCCGCAGCTGACCGGACCGCTCGATCCGCAAACGATCGAACCGTTTATGCCGTGGTCGTCATCGTTGCCGATCACTTGCAGAGTGCTACAGTCTTAATGCTTAGCCTACGCCAGCTCCCATCTGATCTCAAGGTGATGCTATTTGACGCTTACCTACAACATGAGTATTCGGATCAACCATGCTGTTTCCATGATGATTTCTTCCTATATATTCTCTTACTAATGCAAACTGTTTCACTTGTATACGGCAGCCAACTTCCTCAAGAAATTCACGTTTAAGTCATTCGATCAAGTTTTCGCCATGCTCTTGACCTCCGCCTGGTAACGTATTATCAGCACCAAAAAGTTGATCATACTTTTTTATTGTAAGGAGTTTGTTTTTACTGACAACAATTCCTTTCACTCCACTTCGTACCTTCAAATTGACCCGCCCCTTTCATTCGTATCAGGAAAATCAGTGATTATATTATTCTATTTATCTTCTTCAAATTATTTCCATTATCCTGCCCGTTACTTCAACAGGCTGCCGAATAAGCAGGCAGCCTGTTGTTATTGTGCTATCGTTCTTCGTTAGTTGAGAAATCGGCTCAATTTGAGTTTATTTTAGAATCTAGTACCTCCTTAGAAATCCCTTAAATATATCGCAGGTCTATCTCACATGCTCCGATATAAGTTCAGCAGTCTGCTCCAACATCATCATTCTCGCAATGTCATCAACCTTATTTACTTGATACAAGAATAGGTGTTCCACAACATCGATCCCGCAGAATCCAAATATTCCTTCTTTTGTAATTAACTTCATAGCCTGTTCCAGACCACTGTTCATTAGGTAGTATTCACTTCCTCCCGCTGTTTGGACAATTAGGGCTTTTTTTCCGGTGAGCAACCCTACCGGGCGTCCTGAATCTCCATAACGATAAGCGTAATTATTGCTAAGCACACGATCGATATAACCTTTCATAATCGCCGGCATCCCCATCCACCAAGTAGGGTAAATGAAAATGATGAAATCAGCCCAACGGATATCGTCATGCTCTTTGGCTACATCTGCGGGTGGTTCACAGCCTTGGAAAGAGCCGATCAACTCTTCGTAGGATATAACAGGTTGAAAGCTTTTCTCGTAAAGATCGGTCTGTTTTACTTCATGTCCTGCTGCAAGTAAACGATCCGCAAATGCATCCCGTAATGCCGCATTGAAACTACTGAAATTAGGATGTGCTCCGATCAGCAAGGTTTTCATCAAATTTCCTCCTCATTCGAAACTAAACACATTGTTGTAAATTCATCTATCTGTTGATTATTATTATAGATATAATGGGTATACGGCAACCAACAATATGATCGCATAAGTCGATTAGCCAACAATTAGCTGTAAAGCGACGGATAACACAAAAATCTTCCACAAAGGTGATCAAAATGTCCAAAAACTACAAAGATATAGATCGAAGGGTAAAACGCACCCGACAGTTTATACAGGACGCGTTAATTTCGTTAATTGCGGAGAAAGGATTCGATGCGTTAACTGTTCATGAGATTACGGAGCGTGCGGATGTTAATCGCTCTACCTTTTATTTTCATTTCATGGATAAGTACGACCTGTTGGACCAAAGCGTTAATGAGATGCTGGAAAAATTCGCTGAATCGTTAAAGTCATACGATGTTAATCCGGATGAAAAGTGCCCTATAGAAAGGAGTGCCCCTTTGGTGCAACAATTTGAACATGTTGCGAAGCACGCCAATTTTTACAAAACAATGATTGGGGAAAAGGGCATTCCCAGCTTTGCAAAGAGAATGAAGTCGGCAATTGAAGAGGCATTCTATCGAAAGCTAGAATACTCGAACATGGAACATAGGCAAATCCCTATCCCGAAGGATATTCTATGCAGATACGTAGCTTCGGCCCATTACGGCGTCATCGAATCTTGGTTGGAGAAGGACATGCCATACTCTCCTGCGTACATGTCCTCTCTATTACGCGAATTGGTTAAGATCGGGCCTTTAAACGCGGCTGGCATACTGAAGGAATAATCGCCGATTTTAACTACAAATGTATTAACGGGACAGTGATTATATTACTGCAAGCTGTACCATCACACACCATGTTAACCTGCCCGTTACTTCAACAGGCTGCCGAGTAAGTCGATGCCACTGAAAAAGTTCAAATCATATAAACAGGGTACCTTACCTCAATTCTGAGTATAGGTACCCTGTTTTCCTGTATAATTTATTTAATTAATTTCAGGTGGTTTCTCGGATGATTTCAAACCAACAATCTCTTATTCTTAGTCCATTTATGGCCATTTACGATATCGTAGTACCTAAAGATAATATGTTACGTCAAATTAAAGACCTCGTAGATTTTTCATTTGTCCATGAAGAATTACAGAATAAATACTGTCTCGACAATGGCCGAAATGCTGTTCCACCTATTCGAATGTTCAAGTATTTACTACTAAAATCAATCTTCGATTTATCAGATATAGATGTTGTGGAACGTTCGAAATATGACATGTCTCTCAAGTATTTCCTAGATATGGCACCGGAAGACGGGGTTATCGATCCCAGTTCACTTACGAAGTTTCGCAAACTTCGCTTGAAAGATGTGAACCTTCTCGACATGCTGATTCAAAAAACAGTGGCAATCGCTTTGGAAAAAGAAATCATTAAGAGCCGCTCAATAATTGTGGATGCTACCCACACGAAATCACGATTCAATCAGCAATCACCAATAGAGATATTAAAGGAGAAGTCCAAACTGTTACGGAAATCAGTGTACCAGATCGATGAAAACATGAAGAACATGTTCCCGCCAAAAACAACGTCTAACGAATTAGCGGACGAACTGGACTATTGTCAAAAAGTAATTGATTCCGTTGAAAAAGAAGAAGCTCTCCGCGAATATCCAAAGGTAAAAGTAAAGCTGAATTACTTGAAAGAAATAGTAGAAGATCACATAGAGCACCTTCAACTCTCGAATGATCCTGACGCACGTGTGGGTCACAAAACGGCAGACTCCTCTTTCTTTGGCTATAAAACACATATTGCCATGAATGAAGAACGTATTATTACAGCTGCCATCATTACAACAGGAGAGAAGAGTGATGGGAAACAATTGCAACCTTTGATCGAGAAAAGTCGCAAAACCGGCATGGAAATCGATACGGTCATTGGAGATATAGCCTATTCTGAGAAAGAGAATATCCACTATGCCAATGAAAATGAATTGCAATTAGTATCAAAATTACATCCCCTAATTACACAAGGAAATCGTAAAAAGGAAGAGGAATTTGAGTTTAATAAAGATGCAGGGCTGTACGTTTGCAAAGCAGGTCATATGGCGGTACGCAGGGCGCATACGGGAACAAAAAATTTGGGGGAAAACCAAAGAGATAAATATTACTTTGATATCGATAAGTGTAAACAATGCCCTTTAAAAGAAGG
The DNA here is from genome assembly GCF_013141785.1 of Paenibacillus germinis. NCBI lineage: Bacteria > Bacillati > Bacillota > Bacilli > Caryophanales > Paenibacillaceae > Paenibacillus > Paenibacillus germinis. The sequence continues at coordinate 34,048 of NZ_WHOC01000049.1, read as the reverse complement.
TTGCTATAAAGAAGGGGCGAAATCAAAAACCTATTCGATAAGCATCAAATCAATGGAGCATAGCGAACAGCTAGCCTTTCAAGAAGATGAATTTTTCAAAGAAAAGGCAAAAGAGCGCTACAAAATTGAAGCGAAAAATAGTGAACTAAAACACAGACACGGGTATGATGTGGCATCTTCCTCAGGTCTCATTGGAATGCACATGCAAGGGGCAATGGCCATATTCGCTGTCAATCTCAAAAGAATATTGAAGCTATAAGGGGCAAATCAAGCTCACCAAACGAGGCAACTCACTTCTGCGTAAGCATCTCTACTTCACAGTGTTTCACCTGTTATCTTTCAATGAAGCGTTTCAAGCCTTGAATGCTCATAATACCGAAGTAAAACGAATGACGAAAAAGCAGTCTATGATGAAGCTGATTGGGAAACTAGCCCGGATGCTTGTAGCCATGGCGAGAGAAGGGCAAACATTTTCAATGGATAAGGCCCAGCTAACATTAGCAGCATAAAAAGTAAATCGTAACCCAGACACGTAGATTGGCTCATTCGTAGGATCTCACAAAGAAAGCACGGAGTACCGAGATTGTTCAGCTTTAGGGCATAGACCCGTTCCGTTAACGTTAATCGGACTCCACACCTTGGAAAGATAGGACGAAGGAATGTGAGGGCATAGACCCGTCGAGATTTGGGAGAGTAAATCCCCAAGGACCTTGTGGAGTGAAGCGTGCAGCATAACTTTGTTATGGAAGATGTTGTAAATATATCAGCACCTTCTGTTCCCGCATGCGCTCTAACGGAACTTCCTGCCACACAGAACCCAAACACCGCAACTCCTATTTAACAAACATTTTGAAATCCTGCGAATGAGCGAGCATTCGTGAGAAAATCCCTATTCTATGAGGGAGCGGAGCGGTTAGGTTTATTTTGTTGGCAAGTAGAGAATCTCTTGAGTGATCCGATCTAAAAATCGATCTCCTATAATGTAGGTGAATTTGTGTCGCCAGACTACAATGTTGGGACATTTGTGCATTTTTAGATGACACAAATCCTCCTACATAAAAATAAAAAAGCCTGATTCCTCAGGCATTTGCATTCAAAGTTATGTAGGCACATTTGTGTCATTGGACACCTAGTGATGATTGGTCACACCCATTCCATAGCAATAAAAAACATAGCTATAATCTTGCTTGTTTCTTTGGTGCACATTAATCTCTGTTTGCAGCATTTCAACAACTTGCATTGCCACAACATTATCTGCGTATTTTTCTCTCATACACTTGAGATTGTTCTCTATTAAATCATAGTAGTGAGCAGTTCAATCGGTACTAGGTGAAATAAAATTACTGAACAGACTGCCGATATTTTCGGCAGCCTGTTGTTATGATGCATTCATTTTCCGTCGTAGTAGTTACATTAACTGAAATGTTTAATTCTTAACCGCTGAGATCAAGAGGAAAATGGGACGACGGGTTTCGTCTCTCATTTCGGGATACTTGTCCAATGTTTCTTGCGTTGGTTGAGGTTCGGAAAGTTTCATAATACGAAATCCTGAATCAATTAACGCATTCACATAGGTAGTGATAGTTCGATGATATTTGACGACATCATTGTCCAGAAATCTCGCCTGCCGTAGACCTTCTTTCTGGTAGTCGTCGACAGGCCAGTGCAATCGCTCGCCTGCGGAGCCATAATACCAGTCTTGTGCAGCGAGTGCAGTAAATACTGGATGTTCAACCGAAAGTATGAAAGTTCCTCCTGATACAAGACATTGATGTATTTTACGACAAACAACTTCGAAGTTCTCCACATAATGAAGAGCAAGCGAGCTCATCACAACGTCAAATTCCCCTGCTGCAAAATCGATGTCTTCAATCGCGAGCCTCCGATACTCGATCGCAGAATCGTTATTATTTTCTCTGGCATACGCTAACATTTTCTCAGATAGATCTACTCCAACCACTGACCGGGCTTGCTGTTCTATTGCATATTTGCAATGCCAACCAAAACCGCATCCAAGGTCAAGAACTCTTTTATCTCGCAGCGCGGGAAGCATCGCACGGAGTACGGGCCATTCCCCAGCAGCTTTCAGACCACCAATCGAGCGAGGCATCTCACTGTATTTTTCGAAGAATCCGAGTTCATCATATTTGTTCTGTTTCATATTTACCTTAGACTCCTAACTTAGCTATAATCTTGCTTGTTTCTTTGGTGCATATTAATCTCTGTTTGCAGCATTTCAACAACTTGCATTTCCACAACATTATCTGCGTATTTTTCTCTCATACACTTGAGATTGTTCTCCATTAAATCATAGAAGTGAGCAGTTCAATCGGTACTAGGTGAAATAAAATTCCCCTTTATACCATATCCTGCTGCTTCTATCTTTCTCATGTTATTTGCGATCGTATCCATTTCAGGGTACTGTTAGGCATACTCTGTAATTACAACTGCTTTTTACAGAGCAATTAACAAACAACACCATTAACCCGGTGGCTTTGCACTGAAATATTCACTCCACATAATCTTATGCTTTTTCTCAACCACCGGCCTCACCAATTCTGAAGAACACTGGCATTAATTTAAAAATCATTTGAAATCCCGCCGCGTGAAAATATTCGATGAATATTAGATGTGCATGACCACACAATTGATAAGAAAGTCAAAAAGCGAGAGTGCTCTCATGTTTCCCAGTAGGAAGTATTGAGGGCTTTTCAGGTTTTAGGGTACCTAATCTTCCTATCTGGGAATTGCCGTCCTCATTTATCCGGTTCACAGGAAATCCATACATTCTCAATGATTAGGAATAGCTTTGACAACACGTTCATGAAAATTATTTATGGATCGAATCTGATATTTCAATATATCTCCTTCGTACTCTACTCCCGTGTAAAAAAGAGCAAATTCTACTGGTACATCCATCGTGAGCACATCTTCCAAGATTGTCGGGATGCTACTAACGACATCGGGAGATTCCATGATCCACTCCTTACTTTTCCAATCGAGTGTTCCTTCATTGCATTCAATTAAATCCCCTACAAATTTCTTAGCAAGAAAAATATACATACCACCTACTTGATTCCAAGTGGCAATACCTTTGAAATGAACAGACTGGATTGTCAGTCCAGTTTCCTCTTTGACTTCTCGAACTACTGCATCCCGAGGAGTTTCATCAAGCATAATCTTGCCTCCCACGCAATTCCACATATTCTTAAAGGGAGGATTGTTCCTTCTAAGCATCAATAATTTATTATCTTTATAAATAAAACAATGTACATATTTTATAGACATTATAACCTCTAATTTAACGTATTTTTTCACCAGCAATTTTCTATCAGGCGAAGCCTATTAATGTTGAGAGAGAAAATATTAAAAATTTCATTGCACAAGTAAGCTAATTAATTTTTCTTTAAATAAAGGATTGTTGATCGTTTTACAAACTTTAGCATTAGGGGTATGGCCTGCAAAACCATCAGATATAGCAAGTTTACAACCGTCATTTACAATCACTTGACCATAGGCAGCTTCTTCTGTTGTGCATACATAGCAGTAACATAATTTTTCTTCAACTACAATTTCATTCCAGAGTACAACCCCCATTGCCACAGCATCAGGTAAGTCAACAATATGTTCATTACTTCTTTGTAAATTATATTCAAGCAAGGAACGGTTACATTTAACGGAAAACTCAGCTTCCTTCTTACCACTTGAGAGTAATACATCCATATCGCCCTTATTCAAAGCAGCTTCTCCTAGACATACATCAAATCCAATGATGGTAATAGGTATCCCTGAGCCCAGCATAATACGATAAGCCTCTGCATCTACATACACATTAAATTCAGCAACAGGTGTGGTATTTCCAGGGCCAAAGCCGGAAGTACCCATGGTGTAAATATGCTTGACCTTTTTCATGGTCTCAGGTGCTTTTAAAATAGCAAGAGCAATATTCGTTACAGGACCGATGGTTACAATTTCGATTTCTCCAGGGTTATTTTCAATGATGTCTAGGATCGCATCTACGGCATGCTCGGTTTCTGGCAAAATGGTAGGATGAATTAAATTACAATCTCCCATACCATCCTCACCATGAACATTAACGGCTGTAACTAAATCACGCATAAGCGGTTTGGCCGCTCCAACATAAAGAGGCGGTTTTTGTCCATTAGTAATTTCGATCGTCATAAGTGCATTTTTCGTTGCCAATTCAACCGGAACATTGCCACAAATGGTTGTTATCGCTTCCACTTTCACATCCGATGATTTTAATGCCATAATTAACGCTACAGCGTCATCACTTCCAGTGTCTGTGTCAATAATTAATTTTCTCATATAAGAGACCTCCATTTCGTATTTGATTTCATTATATAAATCCAATTACAATGAAAATAGGTCAAATGACCAAAAGGGAAAAGAAGGTGAGAATATGGATTTAAAAGAAATTGTGAATGATGTACCAACGCAGATTAAGAAAGAATTCATTTATAAAAAGCATAAGAAAAGCAGCCTTATTCTTCATCCACATGAACAAAATAATTATCTTTATATCCTGACTACAGGTTTAGCTGAAGTGTATAGGCAAAGTTATGTGGGAACGATGCTTTCCATGTATATTTACAATTCATATAGTTGTTTTGGGGAGATAGAAATTTTTAATGATAACATTAAGACACTCGGTGTTATTGCCAAAGAAGATTGTGAAACGATTGCGATCCATAAAACAAAGGTTTATGAATGGATGAAACTCGATTTTAATTTTAATTTTTACTTAATTAAACAACTTGCCCAAAAGTTAGTTTTAAGTTCAGATACCGCTGCGCAGTTATCACTACTACCAGCTAAAGACCGTATTTTATTAAGTCTACATAATCATTATAAAATTGGTGATTTAGATAACCTTACAAAGCAAATTTTATCAAGTGAGGTCTGTGCACCAATTAGAAGCTTAAATCGTTCAATAGCTGAGTGCATTAATGAGGGTTTTATAAACTATAAAGATAAAAAATTCTCTATAAAATCAATTGAAGCGATAGAAAAATACCTTGAAAATTTTTTACTAAGTTAAAAAGTATTGGTTCTGTTTTTTATACATCGTTGATAAGGAAAACCAGTGAACCCTTGAGGAGGCCACTGAAAAAGTAATGTTATAGAAAAATCAATGAATTTGGGGGGTCTAAATATGACTCCCGAAATACGAAACGAGCCTTAGAAGTGATTCTAGAGGCTCGTTTTTTTCTGCTATTTTCTGGTTTTAAAAAAGTGGGCTTTTTCAGCGGCCTCCCCTTGAGTTTACTGGTTTCTTGCACTTCAAAACTTAATTGTCACCCAACAAGCTGTTCAAGACGCTGCGCTACCAATGAGAACATCCTGGCCGAAAAGATCATTCTTTCTTCCAAAATTCTCCTTAGAACCTTTTCGATGAAGCATTGGTTGACCGCAGCGATTGCACATTTCAGACTTGCGTCCATTACGGTCGTGAACATTTATGCTTTCGTCAAAATGTTGGCGTGGATCCCTTTTTATTTTAAATATCTAAATGTTGCAGCTTAATAGGAATTGGCGTGTACACGCTTTCACCTCTTTCGACTTCTGTATTGACCATGATTGTCCCGAGCAAATCATCTTGAACCAACTTATCATTTATAAATTTGATTTGATCCATAGACAGTTGTTTTCCCCTTGCCAGTAAACGCTTAATATGTTCGTCCTTAACTACTTGCATAAAAGCTGTAAGAAGGATTAGTCCGAAATAGTTCCGTTCTATGTTGAAGAACATTTCGGATATTTCTCAGTCATATACAAGTAAATCAATGATGGATTGAGCGGGGATATAATCTTATAAATTGCTTCGATAAATGACTGAAGTTGGATAAGTGGTGCGTCAGCTAAGATAAATGTGTAAATTTGGAATTGAAAAATACAACTATCCAAGATTGCAATTTCATTGGAATGGAGTTGTTTCTCTACGAAATGCTCCCACTTTTCTATGGCCACTTGTTTATAGCGTTCTAAGTCGAAGAGGATAACGAGCGATAAATTCTAAATACTCTTTGTCCTCCATATAAGCTTCATAAAAAAATAAAGTTGGATGAGGTCTCGCTACTTCGTGAATCCTTCTTGCTTTCTTGCCATTTCGCTCTAATTGTGAGAATAATATTCCTGCATTCGTTGATTTGCCTGTTGAAGGAAGGCCCTCCATCAAAATCAACCTGGATTGATTGAGTGTCTGTTCCATAATGAGTACTCCATGGTTTCATAAATATACCAATTATACCAGAACAAAATGCACGGTACTGTTATGAGCAAAACTGCCCGTTACTTGAATGTAAAACAAGGAGCAGCTAACTTCCACTTACCACACTAAGCGGGATCTCTTCCGTTTCCTCGCAGTTCAAACAAATGTACTTGCCCGTCTCTTTGCTTAACATGCGCTTGCTTTTGCTTAGCGGCTGCTTCTTCTTCTGAGCCACTCTTATGAATCCCGAAAATTTATAATTTCTTATTTCTAAAAATAAACCGCCCATCGGGGCGGTAAGATCAGCATGACGCGCCGCAAATTCTGCAGCCCATGCGCCATAGGCGGATACGTCGTTAGGTCCGTGGTTTTGCGTCCCTGTCTTTCAACTGCTTTGCCGTTATAACATGATTTTCAAATCTTTGTGAAAGAACAATCAAATCGGCCAAAAAGGAAGGAAATCTCGCCTCTCTCTTGGCCGATGGTGAGATGGCTTATGACTTGGTCTTCTTCCACATATCAACTTGCCTTTGTTTCTCAGCGATCACTTTATCCACGCCAGCCTTACTCAGCTTATCGAGAAATTCGGGCAGCATTTTCACAGGATCGACCGATCCGGAGATCAAGGCGGTGTTATATTGTTTGATGACCGAATTCGTCTGCGTCAGCTCCGTCTTCACCGGCTCGGGATTAAAGTTGAAACCGAGCAGCGGCGAACGCTCCGCGCTTGCGTTGAGCTGCCGAATTTTATCCCAATTGCCGACATCGTCCTTGGAGATGTAATAGCCGTTAAATTGGTTGCCGAACATCCAATCCGTACCCGGCGCATAGCCGTTCGTTTCGGGGGTGACGCCCTCCGGCATGCCGATCACGCCGTTCGCTTCGTTCACCATCACGTAATGCTTGCCTTCGATGCCGTGGCTGAGCAGATTGTACAGCTTCTTATCCGAGTTGATCAGCTCCAGGAACATCATCGCCCGTTCGGGATTTTTGGATGTGCTGCTGATGCCCGTCATCGTAGCGATCGCGCGTCCTGTGGTGGCCAGCGGTTTGCTCAGCTGTTTGACTACTTTATGGACTCCCCAGCGCAGGAAAATCTGGCTTTCGACGCCCGGCGTAATCGTACCCGCGATCGATCCGCCGTATTTGCCAGCTTTGACGTCCGCCGTATCGTCCGAAATGGACGCATTGTCTTTGCGGAAATAGCCTTTCTCGTGCCACTTGTGCATCAAAGTCACGAAATCCTTGTACTCGGGAGACGCGTATTGGTTGACGACCTTCGTGTCGGCGTCTTTCAAGTAGATCCAACCCGGAGATGCGTCTTCGCCGATCGTATCCATGCCGAAATACGGCGCTTCACCGTTAAAGGTATCGTAAGTATTGACGAACTGAAGCGGAGTAACCCCCTTCTCTCCTTTCAGGATTTTGTCCAGGAACGGTTCAAGATCGTCGTAACGATTGATGGACCCCAGATTCAGGCCGTATTTCTCCGCCAAATCCTTGCGCATGTCAAAACCGTACGACATCGCGATGATCTGCCAGTTGATGGCACCGTAAATTTTGCCTCGTACGCGGGTAGCGTTCCAAACGTAGTCCGGCACGGTCGACTTCAGCGTCGGCGCGTATCGGGTAAGCAGGTCGTCCAGCGGTATCAGGGCTCCCTTCTCCACGTTTTTATAATAATTATTGCTCCAAGGGGCGGTAAACATCAGGTCGAATGCGTCGCCAGCTCCGATCATGACATTCATCTTCTGATCGTAGCTGCCCCAATCGATCAGGTTCAGCTTGATCGTGGCGTTGATTTTCTCCTTCAAGATTTTATTGATCTCACCTTCGACAAGCGGCAAATCTTTTTGCGGAGTTCCTACGAAGTAATAGGACAACTCCACCGGTTCCAACGCTTTCCGACTACTCTCTCCGCCGCTCGCCGCGGAACTTGCCGGAGGAGCGGTCGATAATCCGCTTTCTTTACTGCTTGGCGCTGCGTTGCCGTCATTGTTTTTGCCGGCGCATGCGCCCAAGAATAAAACAAGGATCAGCATGCTGACGATTGTCGTGAAACTGCGCTTATCCTTCCTCAAATTGCAATCCTCCCCGATTTCATTTGGTCAGCTTGAGGGAATACCGTTGCGGAAGTCCCTCAGCAGCCCAAACATATCATTCTATCACAGGCATCTCCACAGCAAAAACGCAACCTTTTTCGGGATTTCGATAGATTTGGCCACGCAAAAAGTATAGATTTGGGGAACCCGGTTTAATACCCGAATACTTTCAAGTCCGCGATGAAGAAATACTCGTTCACCGTTTTGACGACGCGCACGTATCGGTACGTGCCGGACGTGCCGTATACCGGGGTGATCCAAAATCCTTGATAAGGAAGCGGCGATGCGAACTGTTCGGCTATTGTCGCGTAGGTCGCGAACATTGGATCGTTGGAAACCCGGATTTCGAAATTCCTTCTCGTTACCGACTGGTCTACGTCTTGCCTTGTCGTCAGATTGATTTGTGTGATCGTTTTGGCCGCCCCCAAATCAACCTGCCACCAGTGGTTTGGCTCAGCGGTGGCGGATGCAGGAGACCAGCCCGTCGCGATATTGCCGTCGTTCGCCATACCGGCTCCGAAACCTCCGGGATACGTAGAGGAAGACGTGGCGGTTTTCCCTTGCGCCTGGTCGGTCGGAGCGTACCCTGTCTTGATCCCCGAATAGGAAGCCTGAAGTCCCGATTGGAAGATCGTAGTCGAAGAGGTGCCGTCGTTATTGGCGAAGGTATTCGGAAGCGTGGATACTTCGAAGCCCAAGTACAATGATATTGGGGCGTTGGCCAGGACGTTGTTCTGAACCGTCATGTTGCTGCTTCCGTAATCCATGTAGATGCCGGCCATCGGATAGCTTTGCGTATAAGAGGAACGGATGATGTCGTACACGTAGTTCGAATCGATGATCGTGCTGGGTTGGTTCGATAACGTATATATTCCGCCTCCGTCATCATGGAGCTGACCCGTGTTATGAATCCGATTATACCTGATTTTGTTATTTTGCAGAGCCGTGGGGCTTGTTGTCCACCCCCATCCCAATGCAATTCCGCTGTACGGCAAGTTGGCCAATTCATTATGTTCGATGGTTAACCCATTCGTATATCCCGCGAATAGGCCCGCGCTGCCCGGATAATATTGACCGATTCCTGTTATATAGTTGTTCGTGATCGAATCGTTGTGGCTGATGTTCCGATTATCGGCGGGATTGGCGACCAATGCGGCGTCCACGGTAATCCCTTGTCCGGCTATCTGATGGAAGACGTTGCCGTCGACGGTCGTATTTTTCGTGCCCGAAATCAGTTCGAGCCCCGTCGCGCCCATTTTTTGAAACTTGCTGTTTTCGAATCGCACGCCATCGGTGTTCTTGATTTCCACTCCGCCCGGTTCCATAAGCGTCTCTACGGAGTTACCTGTCTGAATCCCTACGAAACCGTTGCTTAATGGACTGTTCCAGGCCGAACCTTCGAACGTGATTCCTTGGAAGGCGATGTTGGTGGCAAGCGTATTCAAGGAAGAGCCTTGCACCCGCATGACCGTCTGCAAATATGGAGCCTGAACGACGGCCGACGCCATGTTCTCCCCGTCTCTCGGTATGTAGAACAATTCGTTCGTCGCGTTGTTGATATACCATTCGCCCGGAGAGTCCAGAAATTCATACGCATTCTCGAAGTAATAGCTCTGTAGATAATCGCTGCCTGTTTCCATATTGGGCCAGGCCAGGTTGAAATTGTCCGTCCTTTCCGGTTCTTTCACGGTAACGGTGGCGACGCCTCCGCCCGACGTGTAAGAGAGAAGCCTCATTTTGCTTTCGTTCCAATGCTTCCGGGCGACGAGCATGACGTCTCCGAAATTGGCCCAGTTGGCGATTTCCGTACTATTCAGCTTGATGGTTTTGTTCGCGATGTCCCAATTCTTGACGTAATAGTTGCTTCCGATATTCGGCGTCCTCGCGCGAATGGCCGTTTTGCCGTTTACGTAAAGCTGAAGAAAGCGGATGGAACCGAAAGGGGCAAGATCGGCTTTATAAATCCCGCCCCCAACCAAAGTCCAACCGGTAATGTTGGTGGCGCCGTTCAGAATGGGCGTCGCGCCGCCGGGATCGGCTTGCCAGATGACGTGCCAACCGTTTTTCCCGGAATCCGCTTCTGTTAACGAGAACGTAGAGACCAAATAATAGTTGCCGGTATACAGATTGACCACGATATCGCCCGTCATGGCGGCGTTCACCGTGCGAACCTTATCCCTGACCCCTGTCAGCGAGCAAGGAGCAACGTTCGAACAGGCGGTCCCGCCTCCGGTCGGAGACGCATAGAACGTATACTGCACGGCCGCTGACGCGGATGGAGAAAAAACCGGAAATAAACTCAAGAGTAAAGCGCTTACCATCGTGATGACAAACATTTTCACCGGTTTGCCCATTAGATAAAACCCCTCTCTTAATGGTTAAAAGAAGGGGCCGCGTATAAACCTGCCCCTTCCTTTCGATTACGGATTTGTCACACCCGAGCCATGGTTTGCCGTCCGGATCGGGATATCTCCATGAAAATTCGCGTTCGTCGTGATTAAGCTGCCCGTCGTATCGAATGCCGACAGATGAATATCGCCGGAAACGAAATCCGCGCGGGTTAAATCGATCGTTCGGTTGGCCGTCAGACGCGTATCCCCGCTATTCTTGGTCTTGAATTGCGTTCCTCGGGCCGAAATGTCCGTTCCTGCTTGAATCGTGATATCGTTACTTCCGGTCGAGGCTGCCAACACAGCGTGATCCACGACGACCGGCCCCAAGGCAGATCGAAGTTGAATGTCGGAACCGGATGCTTTCGTCGTGATTTGCGCACCGATATAGATCCCTTGATCCGCGGAATAATCCACCCGGACGCCATTGTTCGTTTGATAGCCGAAACTCGACGGAATGAATAAGATTCCTTTCGTCTTGATCGTCCCGTTGGATTTTAGTTGCTCCTGCGTATAGGTTTGCGCTACGCCGTCGTAAAAGCTGACCGCTTGCGTCGCGGCGGGAGCCGCATCCGAAATTGCATAACCCGCGGAATTGCGGGAACTATTCGCCGCGGTCACTTTAAACGAATAGCTTCCCGCGGCCACGCTGTCCGGTACGATGACGGGGACGACGGCTTTATCATTGCGGATCTTGCCTTGCGCCGAAACCGCAGGCGTGAGAGACGCTCCCTCGCTCGTGACGAGCTCCACGTTGACCGGCGAATCGTCCTCCACATTCGTCGTTCCGACGGAAACGAGAATCAACTGCATCGTGTCGGGCTTCTGGGCCGTCAGATTCGTCGTCACGGAGTCGATCGAGCGTTCCGGAACCGCTGTGATCAGTATCAAATCCGCATGGCTCACATCCTCATAGGGCACATAGATCTTGGCGGAGGATCCTTCATACCCGGTTCCCGTTGCTTTCACCAGATATTTACCCGACAATTGGGACGGGGATAACGTATAAGTCCCGTCCTGTCCCGTTATGGCCGTGCCTAAGGAAATTTCCTGTTCATCGTAAGCGTAAATGCTTATCATGGCTCCGGACACCGGCTGACCGTGATCGCCCTTGATCGTTCCGCCGACCGAATACGTTTCCGGCGCTCCCGGGCTGAATACCCTCAGCTCTGAAACGAAAGCGTAATCGATATTCGTCTTGGCATACCGGATATACCGATAGGCCTGGTCTCCCGATACGTCAAGCAGCCAGGATGCTCCCGCAAACGGCGTAGTTCCGACTTCTCCCAATACGGTATAGCTGCCTGCGGCAAAGCCCGGATCGTTAGAAGCCTGGATTTGGAATGTTTTTCTTTCCCCGTCATACCCATGGTTCGGTCTGGCCACCACCTCCACTCCTTTAACGGGAATGGAAGCTCCCAAATCGATCGTCAGCCATGGCTTCAGTTTTGGCTTGTCGGCCCATACGCCCGACTCGGCGCTCCATCCGTTGCCGAAGCTTACGATCCCGTCCACGACCGTATCCGGCCCGTAGCCAACCAAAATATCCTTCGCTTCCGAGCTGGTTGCGGTTTTGCCTAGCGCGACGTTGCTCCAAACCTTCTGCGATTTGGCAAACGCCGATTCCGCGGATTTCAAGAGAGCGAGCGCCTCTTGTAATTCCGCTTCCGTAGTCGCCGCGTTATCGTAGCTTATCTGTGCCTTGGCCACCATGAATTGGAGATACTCTTGGGCCCACTGAGGATATTGGCCGTATTCATTCCCGATTTCCGCCCCGCTCAGGGTCGTCTCGGCCTTTCCTATTTCCAGCGAGAGCAGAGGTTTTGTATCCATCGCCCCGCCGCTGCCGATCTCGAAGATTTTGCTTAACTTGATCGTGTTGTTCGCCTGGTAGGTACCGAAGTAACCCGAATGTTCGATCTTCCCTTCGAACGTATCCACGCAGTCGAATACCAGTTTGCCGTTGATGTACATGACCAGCCTAACTCCTTCGTCGGTGTTCAAAGCGCCCACCTGCACGAGATTGTCTTTGTCGAAGTCGAACGCGGTATTCGGGATCACGTCGCCGAACTTGCTCGGACTTCCCCCGATGTTCCCGTAAAAGACCGTCCGCACGCCGCCGTTGAACCGCTGCAGCTCGATGCCTTGTGATGTGATCACGGTAATGTAGCCCGAACTGCCCGCTGCGATCGGATCTTTGCCGCTGTCCTGCGCCCGGAAAAAAACGCTCGGCCATCCGCTGCTCGTCGTCTTCAGGTTGAACGCCAGCATCTCATCCTGGAACGTCTTGCCTTGATAGATCGTGTAGCCATTGTTCAAGGTAAGACTGTTAGCCGTCGCCGCCGCGGTACCACCCGTAGAATGCCAACCGGCAGCTTGCCTTATCGCGTCGTTCAACTGGAAGACGACCGGCGCTTTACTTAACTTGATCGTGTTGTTCGCCTGATAGGTACCGAAGTAACCCGACTGTTCGATCTTCCCTTCGAACGTGTCCACGCAGTCGAATACCAATTTGCCGTTGATGTACATGACCAGCCTGACTCCCTCGTCAGTGTTCATGGCGCCCACCTGCACGAGATTGTCTTTGTCGAAGTCGAACGCGGTATTCGGGATCACGTCGCCGAACTTGCTCGGACTTCCCCCGATGCTCCCGTAAAAGACCGTCCGCACGCCGTCGTTGAACCGCTGCAGCTCGATGCCTTGCGACGTGATCACGGTGATGTATCCCGAGCTGCCCGCTGCGATCGGATCTTTTCCGCTGTCCTGTGCCCGGAAGAAAAGGCTAGGCCATCCGCTGCTCGTCGTCTTCAGGTTGAAAGCCAGCATCTCATCCTGGAACGTCTTGCCTTGATAGATCGCGTAGCCGTTGTTCAAGGTCAGGCTGTTGGCCGTCGCCACCGCGGTACCGCCCGAAGAATACCACCCGGCGGCTTCCCTTATCGCGTCGTTCAACTGGAAGACGACCGGCGCTTTACTTAACTTGATCGTGTTGTTTGCCTGGTAGGTACCGAAGTAACCCGACTGTTCGATCTTCCCTTCGAACGTATCCACGCAGTCGAATACCAATTTACCATTGATGTACATGACCAGCCTAACTCCTTCGTCGGTGTTCAAAGCGCCCACCTGCACGAGATTGTCTTTGTTGAAGTCGAAAGCTACGTTGGGGATGACGTCGCCGAACTTGCTCGGACTTCCCCCGATGTTCCCGTAAAAGACCGTCCGCACGCCGTTGTTGAACCGCTGTAATTCGATGCCTTGCGACGTGATCACGGTGATGTAGCCCGAGCTTCCCGTCCCGATCGGATCCTTGCTCTTGTCCTGTGCCCTGAAGAAAAGGCTCGGCCATCCACTGCTTGTCGTCTTCAGGTTGAATTCCAGCAATTCATTCCCGAACGTTTTGCCTTGATAGAGGGTATATCCACCATTAAAGGTTATGCTGTTCGTTCGGACCGTTTTCGTGCCTCCCTGAACGGACCAGTTGTCGGTGTCCGCCAGTTGGTTGGCCAGGTTATACCCGGAGACGGACGTGCTCTCTACGTCCCGAAGCACTTTCAATTTCCAGAATTTCGCTTTGACGCCATCTTCGAAAATCCAACTCTTGGAGCCGTCGTTGATCCGAACTTGATAGGTCGCCCCGGACGAATAATCTCGACTCTCGCCGCCCACGCGTTCCAGAACGGTCCCCGGTGGCGAATATGCCCTCAGGTCCAGGTTGCGGATATCCACGTCCGGATTGGCCATGACGGTCATGATCCGGTTGCGATAGTCGATTTGCGTTTCTTCGGCTTTGATCCCCTCGAACTTGATGCGATCGATCACCAGCTGGGGAAAGTAGGCCTCCGGCTTGATCCGCGACTGCCACTCCACCTGGTCCGGCATGCTGAAGCTGATCACGTCGCCAGGCTCTACGTCGACATTGAGATTGTAGTTGACCGGGCTCTGTCCATCCAGGTTGCCCGACCAAGTCGGCTGTCCGTTTTTCAGGATGGATACGACCGTCTTATTCTGGGAGGCAACCGTTCCGCTGATCCTGAAGCTGCCGCGACCCGTCGCCGTCACGTTTCCGCCGGAATGATTCAACTCGGCGCCAGGAACGATGTCCCAATATGCGGGCTCAAGTCCTGCGCGGTTAATGACATCCGGATTCTGGGAATCGTTGTTCCTTAACGTGTTCCCTTCGTCGGCTACAACGTTGGCATACATTGTCTGTCCGACGCGGGTAAGCACATTGTCCGCGATCTCGTATCCCCATGTGGCCTGGTCCAGGTAGATGCTCGCTACCGGATAGTTGGACGCGTACTCATTGCTGTCGATGTCATGAATGTAGTTTTCGACGATTTGGCTGTTCGGCGTTTTGCTGAGCGTATAAATAGCCGCGCCGTCGGAAAGCTGTTTCATGACGCCGTAAATATTGTTGTTGCGGACCACGTTATTCATCAGTGAGGTGTCGTTGGCCGTCCAGCCCCATCCCAGCGAAATTCCGCTGTAGTCCGCGTTCGCGATTTCATTGTGTTCGATCAATACGTCCTGCGAAAATCCGGAAATGATGCCCACACCGCATGACGTAAGGGAAATCCCGTTCAAATAATTGTTCCGGATGATATTTCCCTTGGTAATCAGCGAAGGGTCCTTGGTGCTCGCATAGGATTCGGAGAATAATCCTTCGAAAATCCCGCTCCCGCCGATGTCTAGAACGGCGTTGCCGACGACTTCGTTATGGCTGGAGCTGCCCCGGATATCGATGGCGGTCGCTCCGGTATGGCGGATCACGTTCCTCTCCAGCTTGACATTATCCGCCGCTTCGAGCAGAATGGCGGCCGGCTGCCTTCTGGAACCTGCGTAGATGCCGTCCGTCAACCCTCCCTGCCCGGGAAGCACGTAATCGTGATCGATCGGATATTGGTATTTGGTGTATTCGAAGGTGATTCCACTTATGGTGACATTGTGGATGCGATTGTTCTTATCCGATCCCTTCAGGTGGAGGAACGATTCGACCGACCCGGTTCTGGCATCCAAAGCCGCAGGCAATTCTCCTTCACGAGGGACATAATAGACCGTGGAATCAGTCTCATCCAGCAGCCATTCGCCCGGTTCGTCCAAGTAGAGACGCGAATTTTCGAAATGGATGCTTTGGTTCGCCGCCTTGTCCGGATACTTGTCCGCGAACAGACGGTTTCCGGCCTCTTCCAACATTTCGAGGGAAACAAGGCCGTTCTGCACTTGGAAACCGTCCAGACGGGAGTAGTTGCGAATCCAGTGTTGGTTAATGACGATTTCCAGCTGCGGATCCAGGCTTCCTCCCCATGCGGACACGGTGGATGCATTCAGGTTGATCCGCTTATTCGGTTCGTCCCAGCTCACGATTTTGTAGGATTGCGATCTGGCTCTGACGGCACGTTCCCCATTGATCCAGAGATCGCGAAATTTCATCCCGGCCACGTTTGCCTTGAATATTCCGTTTTCCTCCGTCCATCCGGTAATTTTCTGCCCCCCGCTGATAACTGGCGTCTCCCCCGGGTAATTTCTGTAGATGACGTTGTGGCCGTTCATCCCCGAATCGGTCTCGTTCAGCACGAGCGTTTCCGTTGCCGAATATTCCCCTCCCCGCAGATAGACGACAATATCGCTGTCCATATTGCCGTTAATGCCGCGGACCGTATCCCGTGCCTTTCCGAGCGTTAGAAACGGATGGTCCATCGACCCGTCATTGCCGTCATTTCCTTGCGGAGATACATAATATTGGATCCTCGCCGCTTCTTCCGCATGGGCCGTTGACCCGATAGATGGCAAGAGGGAAAAGCTGACTGCGATCAGGCATAGTGCCGTTAGACTTTTGAACCATGGCGATCGTGCTCGTATTCCCATGTGAATGACCTCCCGATCATAATTCCGATTGCGTTCATGGAGAAAGCGTGAAATCCGCGTCGGTGACGGCCGCGTAGGGGATGGTCACCGTTTGATTGCCCGTCTGATACTGCGTCTTTTCCGCAGTCACGGTATATTTGCCAGACAACTGGGAAGCCGTTAACGTATACTTGCCGTCCGTTCCCGTCGTGGCCGTCCCCAGCACCGTCGTCGATCCGTAAGCGTACAGTTTCACGGTCACGCCCGAGACCGGACTGCCGCTCGCGTTCACGACCTTGCCGCTGATCGGGTATTTTCCTTTCGCGATGCCGAAAACTCTCATTTCCGTCAAGAACACGTATTCCGAACCCGTTTTCTGATACCGGACATACCGATACGTGTTTGTAGTCGTCAGATCCAATCCCCATGTGGCTGTGGTGAAGGCCGTCGATCCCACGCTGCCCAATACCGTATAAGTCGCGAAAGTCGGATCATTGGACGCCTGAATTTCGAAATTTTTCCTTTCTCCGTCAAAAGTCGACGTCGGCCGGGCATCGATTTCGACCCGATTGATCAGGGACTCCGCTTGGAGATCGACCTGGATCCACGTGCTGGCCGTCGTTTTTCGGTTCCACCCGTTGGTGAACTGAACCCCTCCGTCAAAAGCCTGTGAAGGCGGATATACCTGGTCGTAGCCGGCTCCATCCGAGCTGGTGGACGGCTTATGGAGGGCAATATTGGTCACCGCGTTTTTGGATTTTTCGAAAACGGTTTTTGCATTCCGAAGGGCCATCATGGCATTTCCAAATTGCGACTTAGTGGCGTTTGGAGCCGCCAGAAGCGCTTCCAGGTCGTCGATCGCCTGCCCCAGGTATTCGGCCGCCCAAGTCGGATACTGATTCGTACCGCTGCCGATGGACGAGCCGTTCAGCAAGGCATTCGCCTCCGTGACATCCTGCTGCAGGGACGTATTCGTCAACAGCGCAGGTACCGCCCCCGTCCAAGTGACCGCTTCGTCCGTCACGTGAACGGCCTTGACTTCCGTCCGATTCCCGTAGACTTCGAACACCAGCATTTGCTGTGGCGAGCCGCCCGACGGCGTCGTAGATCCCGCGTTGACGAAAGTGCTCTCCGCGCGGAACATACCGGCGGATGAATGCATGTGACCGCTCGTGAAAATCACTTGCGGGTATTTCGCCAGAATGCTCTTCACCTTCGTCCACTGCCTGACTCCGTCCCGCCAGCCTTTGAGACCGTAACCGTTTGCAATGTACGTTCCGTTCACCGTCTCCTGCAACGGCTGATGGATGAATACGAAGATGGGCTTGTCGTAATCCGCGTTCTCCGCCAGCTTCGTCTCCAACCAGCTCAGCTGATTGTCGGAGAGGAAGACCTCGTCGCTGCCTTCGTTCTGTTCGGTTCCGAGGAAGATGAAGTGATGGTCCTCAATCCACGCGTCGGAATACATGGCTGGCATTCCCGTCTTTTGCTTGAAGCGCGCCTCAAGTTGGGCGAATGTGCCGGCCGTCGCTCTGACGTCGTGGTTTCCGATAACGTAATAGGCCGGAGGATGAGCGGTGGAATTCATAATCGACATCAGCGCGTCATACTGGGCGTCCGTGGACCCTTCCGTCAAATCTCCCGTGATGACGAATGCCTTGCAGTCCTGGCTCACCGAAATTTGCAGCTCAGTCGTGAGATTGGCCGAACCGGTCGGGATATGCGTATCGCTTGCCAAACAGAATTTGAACTTGAGCGCGTTCGCGTTCTCTGGCGTTCCAAATACCCTGAGCTCGGATAAGAAAGCGTAATCGATGCTTGTTTTGACGTATCGGATATACCGGTACGCGTTGGTGTTCGTTACCGTGAACACCTTTGAATCGCCAGTGAAGGCCGTTGTGCCTACTTCTCCCAATACCGCATAAGTGCCGTCGGCAAAGGTGGGGTCGTTAGAGCCGAGAATCTGGAACGTTTTTCTCTCGCCGTTGTACCAGGCATTTCCGTTATCGTCCAATCCGGGTCTCGCCACGACCTCCAGGCTGCTGATCACGTAGGCTCCCTGCAAGTCCACTTGCAGCCAAGGTTTGACCTTCGGCTTGTCGGCCCAGACGCCCGAGTCGGCGCTCCAGCCGTCGAATCTGGATACGACCCCGTTAAACGCTTTGTCCGGTCCCAGATTCGGATAGACGAGATCGGACCCTTCCGAAGCGGTTGCCGGCTTATTGAGCGCCACATTAACGGCTGCAAGCGAATCAGCGCTCGCCTTAGGCGCGAACGATGTGCCCAGCGCCCCGAATACCATAG
The DNA here is from genome assembly GCF_013141785.1 of Paenibacillus germinis. Lineage (NCBI taxonomy): Bacteria > Bacillati > Bacillota > Bacilli > Caryophanales > Paenibacillaceae > Paenibacillus > Paenibacillus germinis. The sequence continues at coordinate 15,176 of NZ_WHOC01000049.1, read as the reverse complement.
CTATTGATACAAAAACTGCGATTAACGTTTTACTGATCTTCTTCATTACACCATCTCTCCCATCTTGTTTAACGAATAGGTTCCGGCCCATACAGCCGGGTCCAACACGATCCGAGATAACCGAATACTCGTTCTGAACGATGCTTCAAGCGGCCATGACCCGCGTGGAAATCCCCCCCCTCAAAACGTGATTAGACATGAAAAATCCCCTTGCGAGCTGAAGGTACTTGGCCCAACTAACGCCTTGTACTACGTTGACTGTCGCAAGAGGATCTTGTTGCCGTTGCTTGATTGCCTTCAGGTGTCTGTTGCCGGTTATCCCCCCAAACGTTCTTTGCCGCTGACGATTTGCTCCAGATGTTTCGTTTTGTATTCGCTGAAGGATACGCCCATTTTGACCTTGAACAGTTTGTAAAAATAATTGCTGTTTTCCATACCGATTTCGTTCAAAATATCGTTCAAATTCGTTATGCCGCGATTCATGAGCTCCGTCGCTTTTTTGAATCGGACATCGGTGATGTAATCCGCGACGGATTGGCCGTAGGCTTCCCGAAACAGCTTGCCGATATAGACCTTCGACATGTTCATCGTGTTCGCGATCTCTTCCAGGCACAGCATCTTGTCCTGGTAATTGCTCTCGATCAATTTGGCGATCGCGCCGGCCACCGCCGTGTTCCTTTTAGGCTTCTGTTCTTGCATGACGGTTGAAATATGGGCGAATAACCGATGGAACCGTTCGGTGATTTGCTCCAACGTTTCCATCCGGCTGATGTCCATCGTTAAGGCATTGAAATCGACGTGGAACTTGTTCACGCTGTTCCTCTCCAGCGTAATGACCGAATTGTAGGTCAAATAAATGATATAGAGGATGGCGGATACGATCGTATCATGCGAATAGCTCCTCAACTCGTCCGTGATTTCCGCGTACACCGCCGCCATGTCTTCGAATTTACCCGCCAAAATCGCGTCGAGAAATTGCTTCTCCTTAGCGGCGGATAATCGGTAAGCATCTGTGTTCTGCTTGGCGAGCGAACTCGGTTTCAGCAAGGCGCCATGATTGAAAATCAAACGGTATTGGGATATTTTGTACACTTCCTGATACGCTTGCTGGATCAGCGACAGATCAGCATGTACATATCCGATCGAAGCGGTAACCGATAATTTCAAATTTGCAGCGATCCAATGCTGAATGTCCTTGATCGCGTGCTCCAACTTATCCTGCTGCTCATCGGGGAAGCTGTCGGCGCCGCCTTGGAGCACCGATATCAGCCGATCTTCCCCCAGATCGACCGTTTCACAACGATATTCTTTCCTTAGCCATTCATTGACGGAGTTGGCGATCGCATATCGAAGAAGCGTCCGGTCCCGGTTGGAATAGCCGGCTTCCATTTCGGCGTAATGGTCCAACCTCCAGGAGAGGAGCAGGTAGCTCCGTCCGAATTCGAAATCGAAGTTATGTTTGGCGAATAGCGACTGTAGATGGGCGATCTCGTAGCTCGTCTGCGGATCGAGCAGCAGGCTGCTAAGCAGCTCGTTCCTCCGTTGGTACTCTCGGTCCCGCTCGGACGCCTCCAACAACTGCGCTTTATGATGCGTCACCGTGAAAGCTTGGGACAGCCAAGCCACTTCATCCATGTTTTTGCCGATCCGCTCGCCTTTCGTCAGGTTCTTGACACTTCCGACCAGGGTTCGGATCGGAGACGAAATTTTACTTGAAATCAAGAAAGACACCGCGAAGCCGATAAGGAGCAGCCCGACGCATAAGATCATCATTGTCCTTTTGATTCCATCGATCGGGCTGGTGATGACATCATACGGGGTGACATTGAAGAACTTCCAGCCGAGGACGTCCGATGAAACGAACGTCACCATCATTTTCTCCCCGTTGATCGTCGCTATGGAATATCCGCTGTCTTCATTTGACTGAAGAATGGACTGTACATAGTCCATTTTGGAGGTGTCCGTTAAAAATTGTTTGCCCCCGCTGATAATGAATCCTTTCTCGTCTACGATAAACGTGTTCGTATCCGGGATGCGGTTTTTCTCCTGTAGGGATTGGATGATGTGGTCCAGATACTCCCCCTTAACGTTAACGATGACGGCGCCCTCCGGCACGTTCTTGTTGGAGGTTAACTCATAAACCACGTATGTGAAAACATTAACCGTTTGAGGATTGCCGTCCGAGCTTCGCAGCTTTAATTCGAGTTTTCGCGGATAGGGTGTGAATTTTTTCCGATTCGGATTGACGGACAGCAGCATGTTTTCTTTAGCGTTCGTTCCGGGAGGATACTCGTAAGACGTATCTCCCACCCAATAGTATTGGTTGATTCGGCTGTTGTAGATATAAAAGGAATAAATGAACGAATTCGTCTGCATCAACCGGTTTAAGCGGTCCATGTTGATCAACAGCCGGGGGTCCTCTTCATGCTGGTACATGAGCTGAGTCACGTCGGGATCGCTGAAGACGGAGAATGCGAAATTTCTGGCGTTCTCATTCATGTAGTTCGCGCTGTAACTGATTTGGGACAGGATTTTTTTGTTTGCATCCGCCACCATGCGGAGCCCTGCATTCTCGAACACGGCATACAGACCGAAAGATGATCCGATGATCAAAATGACGAGAACGAACGTGAACGATAAAAACATTCGGGAAAACACGCTTTTGCGCGATTGAAAAAACAGGCCCATCAGGAACCCCTCCCACCTATCGGATGACTTCATATATCAAAGTCAACCTTTTATGGCTCCTACTGTCAATCCTTTCACGAAATATTTTTGGAAGAAGGAATAGACGAAAATGATCGGTCCGATCGCCAAAACCGCCGTCGCCATCCTCACCGTCTCGGCCGGGGCCGCGGAGGTTACGGTATTCACGGATGCATTGATGGCCTGAATGTTCTGGATAATCGTGATCAATAAATATTGCAGAGGCAGCAGTTCCCTGCTGTCGATATAAAGCAGCGCCAAAAACCAATCGTTCCAATAATTCAAGCTACTGAACAGGCCGATCGTGGCGAGCACGGGGGTCGATAGGGGCATCATGATTCGGAAAAACAACCTGTATTCCCCGATTCCGTCGATTTTGGCCGACTCGATGATTTCGGTCGGAATCGCCTTGAAGAAAGTGCGCAGCAAGAGCACGTACCAGGGCAGGATCAGATAGGGCAGGATCAAAGCCCCTATCGTGTCTTTCAAATGGAACACTTGCGACACGACGATATACGTGGGAACGAGCCCTCCGTTGAACAGCATGGTGAAGAACACGTAAAAAGAAATCGGACCTTTCCACTTGAAATCTATGCGGGACAGTGGATAGGCCAGCAAGCTGGACAACAGCAATGCCGAAATCGTCCCCGAAACTGTCACGAAAACGGTAACCCCGTAAGAACGCAAAAGCTGTTCGGGTTGATGCCACAAGTACCGGTAGGCAGCCGTGCTGAACTCTTTTGGGAAAACCATAAACCCGTGTTCCACCAGCGCATTCTCGCTCGAAAAGGAAGCGGAGACTACGATCACGAGCGGAAACACGCACAGAAAACCAACCAGCGACAATAAGACGATCAACAAAGCCTTGTTTAAGCCTTTAAGCAAAACGAAAGATTTCCCCACATTCATCACGTTCCTTCCCGAAATCTAAAACAGTGCGTTCTCTTTATCGATTTTCCGAACGATCAAATTCGCCAGGAGGACAAGCGCGAATCCGACAATGGCCTGATAAAATCCGGCAGCCGAAGCCATCCCGACATCCCCTGCTGAACGGAGCATCCGAAATACATAAGTGTCGATGACATCCGTCGTTGTATACAACATGCCGGAATCGCGCGTTACGTTGTAAAACAGGCCGAAATCCGCGTAAAAGATCCGTCCGATTTGCAAAAGCGTCATGATCGTGACGACTGGCGTCAACAAAGGCAACGTGATGAACCTGATCTGCTGCAACTTGCTTGCACCGTCTATTTTGGCCGCCTCGTAGTATTCGTCGCTGATTCCCAGAATAGCCGACAAATAGATGATCGAATAATAACCTGACGTTTTCCAAAGCATAACGACCAATAGGATTGCGGGCCAATACCGGGGTTCCATGTACCATTGCACCGGTTGAAGTCCCATCCCCGTCAACCAATTGTTGAGAAGTCCGTTTTCCATCTTAAGTACGGCAAAGACGATGTAACCGATCAGAACCCAAGACAGCAGATAAGGAAAAAACAAGGATGACTGCAGCAGTTTATTCGCCCATTTTTTTTTGACTTCATTCATCAGCAAAGCCAGAAGGACAGCGCTTACCGTGCCGCAAAAAATAAACAGGGCGTTAAGGTACAACGTGTTGAAGGTAATGCGCCAGGCGTCCGCGGACCCGAACAGGTATCGGAAATTGTCGATTCCAACCCATTCGCTGCCCCAAATCCCCTTGGTTGCCTTGAAATTTTTGAAAGCGATCACGATTCCGAACATAGGTAAATACGAAAACCCGAATAACAAGAGAATCCCAGGTATGGTCATGGATAATAGCGGAATGTTGTGACGGATAGAGGTTTTCATTTCTCCACTCCTTGCGGCAGTTATGATTTTATGCCCCCATCATAACAATCGCCTAATCGCAAAGAAACACCAATATCTAGATCACTTCGGCAATATGACAAGGTCGGCTACGATAAAATCGAAACATATTGACCAAAAAGTAAACAAGTCGTAAGAAAACCCTAGCCTGAGGCTAGGTCCAGACTGTCGACAAAGCCCTTGTTTTCAAGTCATCTAGCCTACAGGGGTACCGCCAACAATACGCGGAAAAAGTACGCTAAGGCATATTTATCTGGTAAAGCCGCCATACGCATAAAAACAGGTAACACTAATCCTTTGTTTGAACAATGGTGTTTAAAAGAAAATTGATGACATAGCTCAACAGCAGGCTGCCGTGGCAGCCTGCTAGTTTTATTAAAGTAACGTTTCCCGATAGTGCAGCAGCAAGAAGCTAATGCGGCGGCCTGTTCATTGTTATTGCATAGCCTATTAAAAATTGAAATGCAATTATTGCCCTATCAATGTTATCAGCTTTTCTTTGGTATCCGTTTTAGCATTCGGGGTAATTACGGAGAGTATCCAATCTGGATGTTCCACTAGTAAAAAACTATTATATTTCAAAGTCAACAGCCCTGCTCTCGAATGGTAAATCTCCTTCTTCCCTTCAGGTATACTGAACACTTCGTGTTGTTGCCACCATTCTTCAAATTCTGGACTAGTTTCTTTCAGTTTCTCCACCATTTCGTTATACCAAGGGTCCTCGATATTTTTGGCAAAATAACTCCTAAATTGGGCCAATAGCCTCTTAGCCATAGGCTCCCAGTCAACAAATAAACGGCGATATTCATAGTCGTTAAACATCCGCCAAATAAGTTTCGTCCCAAATGATCCATTACGAAAAAGTTTCCGAAAAGTTCACAACCTATTTGATTCCATGCTATTATGTTCCATCGTTTCCCGATAATGTAGGCTTGACAAACTTTTAATTCGTCAAGCACTTGTTGTAACGACGGAGAGATCGTTTCTTGTATTAAAGTTGTTGGCTCATTGGTCAACCACTGATTGGCCAGGGCAAATAAATAGTTTCGTTCGTCGCTATCAAGCTGCAAAGATCGGGCCAATCTTTCCAAGTCTTGTTCGGATACGCGGATAGGGGTTCTTGTGCAAGGATTTAAAAAAGTTCGCAGTTACCCGACAAACTATACTTTGTCTATGCCATTAAACCAAATATCTTATTTAGCCATTCAACAGCAGTGAGGACAGTCGAATTATCATCGGCCTGCCCTTTCCTTATCATATGTAAAGCCTCAATTCCATTTAACGTCTGATCCGCTGTACATGAAGATCGCCTATCATCTCTTAACTCGCAACGAAGATTACAGAGATTTAGGTGCTGATTATTTTGAAAAACGTCAGCAAGATCTCATCGTCAAACAATCCGTTCGTAGACTAGAGAATCTTGGTTTTACAGTAACAATCGCTGCTCCCGACGCCTCATAATACCTCGCTCATATTAAAACATGAGACGCAGCCTTTTGAAAAAAACGTCATAGCTGCGCCTAGTTTCGTATTGCCATTTTAGTTCTCTGCTATGTGAGATTTTCAGGGTAGTTGTCAGTACGTCCACGAACCCACTCACTTATTTGAATAGCCACTTCGTTTACCCCCGCTTTAGAAGTATCGGCAATTGGCATCGGTGATGCGTATGCTTTGTCAGCATTTTCAAGCAACCACTTTGCAAAAGATTTATGATCTTGAATCAAATCATCTGACCAATTCCTTGCACGTAATCGTAATTCACGGGTTTCATCGTCACAGTGCAAGTTCAAATAGTAAATATTCTTGAAGTATTGGTAATCATCACACTTTTGAACATCCCAAGGCATCATTGTTCCGCATATTATTGATATACGCCCACTCTCGGCTATATTTCTTGCAACTCGATTTTGAGGTCCATGGTTCTTCCCCCTTGAAAACAATTGATTATCTTCTACCTCGCGGCAAATTGCTCCCTGATCATTGAACTATCGTTCCCGTTAGTTTAACAAAGGCTGGCAGAGAAAAACCATAATGTCTATAGTCGACTCAGTTACCTTTTTTTGATAGACCTCAATCCAGACATTTGGCAAAGCGCTCCGTCATTTGAATGCCTCTGTGCCAATCTGTTCCTCCGTCTTCAATCGTCCAGCACGCCTCCAGCACACCTCGCGCCACACCCCACATCGCGATTCGGCGAGGGTCAAGACCAAGGCGATCGGCCATAATCGCGATCCGGCCCCGCAGCACCTGCTCGCAGTCACCGCCCCGATCCTCGTAGTTAAGCAGATACTGGATCGTATCAAAATGGATGTCGCCGATGATACCTTTAGGGTCAATAACAGCCCATTGCTCTTCGTCTTGGCGAAGAATGTTATCATGATGCAGATCGCCATGCAGTAAGAGATTCTCACTCGTGGTCGCAATGAGATACTCCAGACATTCTTCGGCATTCTCCACCCAGCTCGGAGGTAATGGAACGGCAACGTTCATGTCGTTGAATCGCTCGCGGTATCGCTCGATTGCCGCGAAGTGCTGCTTCATTGACGGGTACAGACTGCCAGTTGGTGCCGGAAGGTGAAGGCGGCGAAATACTTCACAAAAGATATCCGTTGCAAGCGCATCATTCTCAATTGTCGACAAAGGCGTGCCAGGCTCGGCATCCTCCAACAGTGCAACTCCCCATTCCTCGTCTGCATCAAGCACATGAATCGCCCCCCGGCCCTCATAAGCGCGAAGAACACTAACTTCTCTAGAAAGCTCGCCCTTCATGAAAGATGATTTAAGGACGACTCGCTTCCCGTCGCTGCGCGTTGCGCGGAGCACGAAGTTATAGGATAAATTGGAAAACGGAGCTTGAGGGCTAAAGTCAAAACGGCTTGCACAGTCGGTGATTAGCCTAGGCAGCGCCTCCGACCAGGCGACACCTTGCTCACCGTGGAGTTCGTGCATTCTTTTAATAAATGTATCGGGGATCACAGTCATGCCGGAATGACTCCTTTCAGATATGTAGTCATTTAAAAGAGGAACTGAGGAACTGTTACTTTACAAACTCCTACTCTACTACAGTTATGCGTTAGCTTAAGTTAAAAGCTGGTTTTAGCTCATAGTTTTCTTCGTCAATTCAATAACTGATTGAATGAACGGTAATTTCAACTGGGTATATGTCGATCTATCTTCAAATTATAGGGAAGCCAAATGCTTCTTAAGTTGAGAATACCCTACTACTTTCTCTGGATGCGATCTGAGGTAGTTCCGGAATAAAAGGTTATTGGGCAATAGTAACCCGTTAGACTATTCCTTAATAAAATTGATTTGAAATTACAGCGTTTTCCGCATGAATTCCATAATATGCTTTTCTTTAAAACCTAGGCTGTCATACAGATTTCTGGCATTATTCCCGACAACACACCAAAGGTCGACGTTTGCACTGCCACGCTGATAGATCTCGTTGCATAGAAACATAACAAACTTTCTTCCGATCCCAAGCCCCTGTAAGTCTGTACGGACGGAGATACTGCTGAGTTCATTACCGGAAAGATGGCTATAAGCGACGATTTCTCCATTTATTTCGTAAACAAATCGGTCCTCCACATCCTTTTTCCAAGCTTTTCGTTCTTTTTCACTAGGCTGGGCAATCACAGAATCGGGAAAGCACCCGACACGGACGCGCATTTCATGAAATGCTGTGGCATACAGTGACTGACTGGCCAGATAGTCTACGTTCGTATACTGCCTCACCGGAAGCTCCTCCAGGGGAAAGGGGGCGCCGGTTCGCTGCATTAAAGCCGATGAAAAGTATTTGTCATAACCAAGCTTGCGTGAAAACGTAAGAGATGATGGATGACCGGCACGAAAGGAACTCCTGACTAATTGGGTTCCGCCAGCCAGCAATTTGGTTTCAGCATACTTTACCATTGCAGATCCGATTCCTTGCTTTCGAAACGATGGATCGACAAACACAGTTAAATAGGACTGAGCTGCAGGCTCGTTCACTTGGGCCAGTGCAACAAGCTTATTCTCGATGACCGCGGTAATAAACAATTCCGGTTCTTCAGCAAGCACCCGAAGGATGTTTTCACCCACGTCGACGTCATAACTTAATAATGCTTTTGCGACATTATAATCTTTTTCAATGAGTTGCTCGTATCTGATATTTGCTATATTCATCAGCCTTCGATTCCTCCGTTATTAGCGGTGTAACGACACAACTCTCGTTTCCCGTTCGCAATATGCGTATTATGGTCTTTGTATTTTGACTTTCTATTAAGTTATCAATCTTCTGTTCTAATCTTCTCAATTAGTCATTTGTAAGTTTACTCCTATAGACCATTCCCTTAATAAATCTATAGAAAAGAAAGAAAAACAGTAGGATTAATCTAAAGAAACTAACTGGATAATAGAAGATGACCAAGAATTAGACAACGTCACTCTCTTTTGAATTGGATACAATTCTAGAAATATTCGCCAAATCCATTTGATATCCTTTTATCCATACACGTAGAGTTGATGAGCGAACCTGCCCTTTAACGCGGCAACTAATCTGCCCGTTAGTGGAATGACCCACCGTATATTTATTATGTCTCTTTGTCTGCAATCGGACGATATTCTTGGCCTGGTTCGGCAATCGGATCATATTCTTGTCACACGACAAGTATTATTTTCAGTCAAGAACTCTAATTTTATTGGACATTATGATGAAAGGGGCCACCTAAACAGCAGCCCCTTTATTTTAGAGTGGGAAGGTTATGATTTAAATAATTCAATATTTATCAGCGTGCTTGAGCTTTTCCAGCTATCAAAAGTGCAAGAAGAGCTTTTCTTGTCTCCTCTCCATATATACCGTCCGCCTTCTTTTGCATCTTTGTTTGCACTGATTTGATTGCTTCGACCGTTTCTTTTCCATAGTGACTGTCCGCACCGCTGACAGGAAGCTGCTCTCCGACTAGCAAGAGCGCTTCCTGTAATTGTTTCACTTTAGAACCCGATGATCCGGGCTTCAGAACTCCCTCAGGCAATACCGGAACCTGTGGATGTTCTGACGGCTTTGGAGTGATGGCTGACTTTGCACTCTCTGCAGGTTTGGTTCTCTCCGCTGTTTTTGAGCTCTCGATCGGCTTCTTTTCCTCCGCTGTAACCTGAACGGGAATGGTCTCTTCCTTGGGAAGAATGACCTCCTTACTGGTTAAGACATTAAAGGGCTTTAATTGCAACAATTGAACGACCGGGTCACCTCGTTTATTTCCAATCTCAATGTTAGATCTTAGTCCGCGCTTTTTCATCTCATCTACGTTCATATACAGCTTGCCTTCAACCGTATCGAAATCATGACGGATAGGTAGACTAGTATACATCTTCTTACCAATACCTAATTCTTCTAACCAAACGATTTGAAATCCGACTTTTTTGCCATTTTTATAAAGATCGAATGTCAAATTAATGTTCGGTAATGTCCCAGTAATTTTCGTTTGATTCGAAACAGTTACCTCTAACTCCTTTTTAGGTGTAAGTTCGATTCTGTCTACTGAGATTTCGACTGGAATGTTCTTGGAGTCCAAGAATATGCTTTCCTTGGGCTTCCTACCACCGAAGATGTTGTCGGCTCGCCAATAGATGTCACTAGTTTTTTCCATAGGCAGACCGAATGCCGCTTCCGCATCTTTATAAACCAGAGGATCATGCTTATCGATATCGTATTTTCCGTCCTTCTCGATATAATTTTCAAAGCGGTTTTTCATAAATAAGTAGATTTCTATTTCTTTAGGAGTGATATACCCTTTCGAAACCTCATCCAAAACAAGCTGTTCGTGCTTGGTTCCAGGTGGTATCAACTCTTTAGCCTTCTTCATATCTTCATCGGTTGCAACAGGTGTTGCGATAGCCGGCTTGACCTGTTCGGAAGGTTGATCTGATTGTTCAGACGAAGCTTTTGCAATAACCGGATGCTGCTCCATTTCCTCAGGTGAGCTAGAGCATGCGGAAAGATACTCGCTAAGATGTTCGCCCTCGTAATTAGGGAGATTCTTGTAATTGCCCCGGGCTATGCCGTTCATCGTATATACACTTCCGGAAGATTTCAGGTGGACCACACTTGGCCCGAAACCGCTGCTGGGACAGCCCAAATAATCTCCATAGGTTGTCTTGAAAACGTGAAAATCGGGGTGATTTCTCAAAGCCAGACGAATCTGCTCCGATGCCTTATCCTTTTCTGCATCTTGAGGAGGCTTTATTGGCTCGCTCTCACTGCATGCTGTCATAATAAGCGCTGCAGTTGCGAGGATAGCAGCCGCTTTTTGTTTTACCGAGAAGAACATGATGTGTACCCCTTTGCATTATGACTTGGCCATTTAGTTTGGGTATGATTCCAATTACGCTATGCTGCTCGTTGTTTTATATTACATATTGCCAAATCAATTTATTTTTGATCATAAATCGTCAGTCGTACGGAAAATCGTCAACTGTATATAAATAAGTAGAGTAGACTGAGTCTCATAAAATACAAAATAGCAGTCCAAAACTCTAGACTGCCACACTTGATTTTAACTCGTTCTTTAGAACGATGCGTGATCTATTTCACAAGTTTAATACTGAAAGTACCAACTGCTTGTTTATTGACCGAATTTACTGAGCCATTGATATAGTCGCCGGAAATGCTTCCTACAAAATTAACAAATTCATAGTTGGATGGTTGGATAATCCATTTGACTCCTGTCAGAGTAATAGCATTCGTAGCTTTATTGTAATCAACGAGAGTAGTGTACTTACCTAATGGAACATTGGGGTTATTGCTCGTAGGCCCAAATTCAAACGTTGCAACTTGTCCATCGATCGTAATGGTTACGCTTGTGTCACTTTGATTAGCGGTATATGTTCCCTGCCATTTGGAATGTAATACATCCGATGTTTCTGTAGTTGGTTTTGTATTGTCCTTGTTGGGTACACCTGCGGATGTGTTATTACTTGTAATTTCGACGGTTTGAGTACCATTGTTCCATTTGACGGATGCTCCCAAAGCTTCTGCGACAGCCTTTGCTGAAACATAGCTATGGCCATCATAAACAATCGGATACATCATTCCGTCTTCACTGGACATGTCAACAGTGTGACCATTAACCGTTACATGTAAAGCAGCATTTTGGTAGGCCGAGATTTGTTTCAATGTTGAATCAGCGTACGCAGCAAGGGATGCAGCTGTGAGCAGCATAGTCGATAGTGTGATTGTTGCTATAACTTTCTTCTTGGAAAATTTCACTGTTAGTTCTCTCCTTATGATGTTGTATGCTTTATACGAAATTTATATCGGCAGAAAATAATTAAAAGTGAATAGTAAGCTTTGTTTATAACCATGCATAACTGAGTTAAGAAAGGCAATCTAGTCTAGTTCATTAGCCTTTTTCGGCCCACCTTGCCACTTTATCTTATTCTCTACACTGGGAAGAAAAAAGGCTGCCTGTTAAAGTAATATATCAGCGAAATCAGCTACTGGCCACCACGCTATACTGCCCGTTAACATTCCTGTAGGTGTTAGTAGATTGAATTTGCAGAAAAAAGAACGCCTCGCTACGATGAGTATGTACTGGGTTGCAGCCCTCAGAACTCACCTTGGGAGGCGTTATCATGAAGTCTAATCCAATTAAGTCTCAAAATCAACGTGTAGAACGAATCTGCACTACTACTCTGGTCATAGGCATCGACATTGCCAAGGAGAAACACGCAGCACAAGCCATTAATTTTCGAGGTGTTGTCCTCACCAAGCGCCCTATTCTATTTTCGAATGACATTGCCGGATATGAGCATTTAGAACAAAGCATTCGGAAATTACAGAAGATTCATGGCATGAATGACGTCGTTGTGGGAATGAAGAGCACCGGTCACTACTGGTTCAATATTGCCAACTGGTTGGTGGATCAGGGCATTGATGTGGCTCTTGTCAATCCAATGACAACAAAACGCAATAAGGAAAACAGAGATAACTCACCTTCCAAGAACGACCCAAAAGATGCTCTGGTCATCGCCGATGCGGTGAGCCGTGGGTTCTACACGCCCTTCTCTCCAAAGGATGAAGCATTCCGCCGCATACGGGTTATGGTTACAAATAGAGAGCACTGGGTTGTTAAATCAGGACGGATTAAGAATAGAATCCACCGCTGGCTCGATATCCGGTTTCCAGAATACAGACAAGCATTTGATGATATTTTTAGCGACCGTTCGTTGGCCACTTTACGCCGGTTCCCAGCCCCTTCTGACCTATTGCAGCTAACTCCGGAGCAAATGGTACAGATCTGGGGTGAGTATATGGCCAGACCTGGCGGGGTGCGAGGTAAGAACAAGGCGATGGAACTTCATTCACTCGCTAGACATAGCGTAGGAGACACTACTGCCCTTGAAGAAGACAAATGGGAGCTAATGCACCTCATCGAAGAGTATGAAAGAATCTGCCGAATCATTGATGAAGCGGACGAGATGATTGAAAAGATACTGCCTGAAATTCCCTTTTCAGATCTCGTTCGATCTGTCGGTGCTTCCGTTCCTGCAACGGCTGCCATATTGGCATTTGGCGGGGACTTACGTAAGCTATCTCACGGAAATCAATTATTACGCAAGGCAGGATTGAACTTAGCAGAACGAAGTTCAGGCAAGTATAAAGGGCAAATTAAGCTCACCAAACGAGGCAACTCACTACTGCGCAAACATCTCTACTTCACTGTGTTTCACCTGTTATCTTTCAATGGAGCGTTCCAAGCCATGCATGCGCACAATACCTAAGTGAAAAGAATGACGAAAATGCAGTCCATGATGAAGCTGATTGGGAAACTTGCACGGATGCTTGTAGCCATGGCAAGAGAAGGACAAACATTCTCCATGGACAAGGCCCAGCTACCGTTAGCAGCATAAAAAAGTAAATCATAACCCTGACACGTGGATTGGCTCATTCGCAGCATCTCACAAAGAAAGCACGGAGTACCGAGATTTTTACGCTTTAGGGCATAGACCCGTTCCGTTAACGTTGATCGGACTCCACACCTTGGATAGATAGGACGAAGGAATGTGAGGGCAAAGACCCGTCGAGATTTGGGAGAGTGAATCCCCAAGGACCTTGTGGAGAGAAGCGTGCAGCATACCATTTTTATGGAAGATGTTGTAAAGAAGTTCAGCACCTTCTGTTCCCGTATGCGCTCTAACGGAACTACCTGCCCCACAAGACCCAAACAACTGAACTCCTATTTACCATGCATATTGAAATCCTGCGAATGAGCGAGCATTCGTGAGAAAATCCTTATTCTATGAGGGAGCGTAACGCGACTACCGTAACTTGCCGGCGTTGTTATTTAGCTCCCCCGCCAGTTAAATCAACCAGAAACTGACGTGATCAAGATCACTTAACTATCCATATCTTAGCGCGATCCCCAATATTCAAAAGCTACATATCAATCTTCAAACCCTCGTAAGCAGTATTATCGTCATTGACTTACCTTTCTCTTCCCCCACGGTTTTAGATATGAGATCGCGGTTAAAAAGACTAATATTGCTAACACTAATACGCTTCCAGTCAGTATCATTTTTTGACTATGAAGGTATTCGGGATTGTACATGGGTTCAAGCTCTTTTAGAGAAAGCGCATTTAATGCCTTTTCAATCCACGTACCAATAAAAATACTACCAAAGAAAATCGTCATCAAATTACCGACCCACTTCGCGATAATCCAGTAATGTGTGGTGATCCCCCACGCTCCGACAGCTAGCCAAATACCAGTTGCCAAACTCCCTAAAGCCCCTGGAACAATTAAGTAATAGTCAAAATATTTGATGAAATAATGAGCAGCATAAATAAGTTCGCGATCTTTTAAATAGAGTGTAAATAGTGTTAGGACGAAATTACCTAACACCCCTGTAAAATACATAATCACAAAGAGAACATGGAAGATTACCCACCATTTTTTCCGTTTTGCATCTAATCTGGTAGCCCTCAATTTGCCAACCAAGATTACTGATCCCGCAATTAGTATAACCATTAATAATGTCCACAAAAAAGCAATCATGAAAATCTGACCCCTCGCCCATAAATTTTACTTGCAACGGTTTGCAAGTTTTATCTTACAGGTCAATTACTGACAACAATGTGTCAGTGTTAAAAATAATATCATTGATATTATCCTGCCCGTTACTTCAACAGACAAAGGCAGCCGATCGTGTGTCGGCTGCCATAATGTCGTGATTGAACTATAGTTTCCGTTAGCGTAATCGACCACGAGTTCAATACTTTAGAAATTCATCAGTTGTTTTCACTTAAGGAAGACCATTTTTGGAAAATAATAATCAATTCTTCTAAGTTATTACTTCCGCCTCTACCCCTAAATAAATTATCACTAACATCACAGTAAACCCAATCAAGATCAGAACGATCCACCTTCAATGTTTCGAAATTGATATCTTCAAGATGTGTTCCTTCCAATCGGATGTCAATAGCCCATCCAGGGTTATCAAGAGTTGTAATTTTAATTCCGTAACCATGCTCCCAATCCCCGTCACAATTATCTGTATACCAGTTTTCCAACCATTTTAATACATTCATCCATAAACCTCCCTTAAGGTATCTCCCCTATTCCACAGCGTAACTTCAT